>NZ_JBYVEB010000025.1:0-35082 GCF_058117085.1 Chryseobacterium sp. CG10_8
TACTTTAGTAAAATAGTTTTCTATTTATGTTTTTTTAGAGTAGACATAAATTTAAAATAAAAAACACATGTCAAAAAACACAAAATGGGAGAAACTCATTTTATTGATGAGTTTTATGTTACTTGTCTTTAGTTGTAGGCAAGATGTTTTGAAGGATCAGGATCATGAATATAATACCAATGCTTCAAAATTTGAGTTAGTACAATTAGATGATATTCCTAATGTTACAAGTTTTGTTAAAGTCAAAACAGGGAGGAATGATCTAAAGATTCCTTTGAAAGAAAATCTTAGCAACTCCTCGCTTGCAAGAGGAAACATTGATTTTGCTAATTTGGAAAGTTCGATTATTCTGAAGAAAATCGAAAAGGATTGTAACTATTATATTTTCAATCTCGAAAATACAGGTGATGAAAATACCATTTACAATTTTGAAGCAAAAGAAGTTGATGGAAAAATTATTGAAGCAAAAGTTTTAGAATATTTATCGGATATCCCTTATGGAGATAATCCTTTTGATGTATTCCAAAAATTTTCAGGGAGAATAAGCGCATATAGTCTACAGGGTGCGCTAATATCGTCTGTGAGCTTTATAGATGGGCAAAGTCCCTGCTCTTCCGAGCCAGGGTATCCTTCTTCTGGGAGTCCAGGAGGAGGGGGAGGAGATTTTTCTGGTATAGAAATACCACCTAATAACAGTTATCCCACAAATCCAGGGTACCCATCATGGCCGAGTTACCCCTCAGGTCCAATAAGCGGGGGAGGTGGAGGCGGGGGCAGCTCAGGAAGTACTGAACCCCCTATAGGTAATTGCACAGATGATAATTGGGTATTAGCATCTGTTTTAGCGACCGATGGAAACGGGCATGGTATTGGAGTTTTTGTAAATGGTTGTGGTCATAGAGCACTAAGAACATTTTCAATTGCTGCGGACGGTACGTTTACTTCTTACGGACGATTGTCTAGTCAATGTAATGATGGTTCTGGGGTTGTACTAATTGGACATCCACGCTTAGATGATCCATGCACAAAAACAAAGACTATACAAGAAAATACTGAGATTCAAGGAAAAGTAGATTTGCTTAAAGAAAAATCTAAAGTAAAGGGAGAACAAGGGTTTAATATAAGTGCAGATGGTACATCTTCTGCAATGATAGACGGCGGGGATTATGAAGTAGCTTTAGGTCCAACTGCAGGCTATCAAGGAGGGTATCATAACCATCCTTTCGGTCGCGGTATTAAGATATTTTCTCCAAGTGATATCAAAAAATTACTTCAATATGGAATCGCACAACCAATGAATGAAATTATTAACGCTTTTTTTGGTGTAATTTCATCTGAAGTTTGTGGTACATGTACGGGAGGCTATACATATCAACATTATATTATTAGATTTACTGGAAGTGTGCAAGAATTGACTAATTTTGTTTATAGTTCTTGGAACATTGAAGAATTAGAGAGGTGGTATGTGGAAGAGGAAGATTTTTTAAGTGAGAATTCTAATTATTCTGATAACGGTGGAATAAAATTAAATATTAAAGGATTAGAAAAACTATTTTTTAATACGCTACAAAAAATGGGAATGCAAAATAAAGTGTCTTTACAACGTGTGGATGATGGAGGGGGAGTGCTAAATGTAAATATAGATGCTATTACTGGATTACCAGTAGAAGTTGCTTGTCCTTAAACATAAAAACCAAACATTATGAAAAAAATTAAAGTACTACGGGGTTGCCTTATTATAGTTTTTTTTGCTATTTCTTGTAAGGCTCAGCAAATTTATCCTTTGAATACAGATCATAATACTATTCCAAATTTTGCACATATGAAAGATCTTGATAAC
This sequence comes from Chryseobacterium sp. CG10_8, assembly GCF_058117085.1. Taxonomy (NCBI): domain Bacteria; kingdom Pseudomonadati; phylum Bacteroidota; class Flavobacteriia; order Flavobacteriales; family Weeksellaceae; genus Chryseobacterium; species Chryseobacterium sp. CG10_8. The sequence continues at coordinate 1,841 of NZ_JBYVEB010000025.1, forward strand.
CAATTGTCTCAATTCGTGGGCGAATATCATGCTTATTATGATGGATACTTGATTAAACTTTTTTTAACAAAAGTAGTTGACAAACAAGTAAAATATGGTGATAAAATTTTTTATCGGGATGTCATTGTTATAAAGTATATTATACAAAATAGTACTGGTATAATAGTTCAGGATACACAGAACAGCTTATTATCTTCAGGAATTAATGAAATTGAAAGTTTACGATTTAAAGGAAACCATAGTAATATATTATCATTTGTATATTCTGGCACTAATTGTTCTATTGGTTTTGGGAAAATAATCCTAAGAAAGATTAGTAATACACAGCTTTCTTGGGACTATCGTCCAAATGGAGGGCTTTCGGATAATTGTCCAGTTGGGACAGATAAGACGGTTTATCTTCCAAATACTGATAATCTTATATTTACCAAGCATTAGTATTTGGGATGATGTTTGCCGATTATTTTAAAGTTGAGGAGAGTTTACAATCTTGAGGAATAGAAAGATACTTAAGAGGCTATGTTTTTTGATAGCCTCTTTGTTTTATTCGAAGGTATCAAGAATTTTTTCCCACTTGATGCTTATCAGTTTGGGATATTCTTTCGGCTGTCCATTCTAATTTTTTTACAAAAGCTTTTTGACGCTCTTTACAAATAGAAAGGGAGCATATTTCACATGAAAAAGGCTTGCAATCATCCATGTGGAAGTTAAATTCTACTTTTCGGTCTGTGTTAGCAGCAATTTGTTTAATCATATCTTCCATGATTTCATGTGATTCTCGAAGCGAATCGTAGTAAGGAAGGGTAACATGGGCGTCAATATGCAGGCGACTTCCGTGTTGTTGAATTCTCGTATTGTGGATGTCAATCCATTGTGGCTTACGGTTTTCTTCAAGAAATTTTGCCAATCGACCCAACATGTCAAGGTCAGCTTCATCCATGATTCCGCTTAATGATTTTCTAATAATCTTATATCCAACAAACATGATATAGGCTCCAAAAACTAAGGCAACCACAGCGTCTAACCAATAAAGTTTGGTTAAATACACAATGATTAAACTAATTACGACTCCTCCCGTTGTAATTGTATCACTTTGCAGGTGTTTTCCAGAACTCTGAAGCACGAGTGAATTGTCTTTCAATCCTTTTTGGTACGAAATGTACCCCATTAGATAATTGACGATGGCCGTTCCTGCGATAATGAAAATTCCGTAATCAAGTTTGTCGAGTTTGACTCCTGAAATAAGAGAATTAACAGACTCTACAATAATCATAACCCCTGCAAAAATAATAAGTGCGCCTTCGACTCCGGAGGTCACAAATTCTATTTTTCCATGTCCATAAGGATGTTCTAAATCTTTGGGTTTTGAGGCAAGATGTAGAGAATAAAGTCCCATAAATGCGGCGATGATGTTGACGATACTTTCCATAGCGTCAGAAAATACTGCATCGGAATTGGTTAATTGCCAAGCAATGAGTTTTCCAACAAAAAGAATGATTCCTACAATGGCAACATTTCGTTGAAAAATAAAATTGGCTTTATCTTGATTAGCTTCAGGTTTCATGAATGAAATAATAAAAGTTTTAATAGTCTAACAAAAAATCCCGCTGTTCTGCGGGATTGTGTTTTATACAAATTTTTGAGCGACCAAGTACTCTGCGATTTGCACCGCATTGGTTGCTGCTCCTTTCCGTAGGTTGTCTGCAACTACCCACATATTGAGGGTATTGGGTTGTGAAGGGTCTCTTCTCAGCCTTCCTACAAAAACCTCGTCTTTTCCTTCAGAATAAAAGCACATAGGATATACTTTGTTAGCAGGGTCGTCTTGTAGAACCACCCCAGGTGTATTACTTAAAATTGCTTTGACTTCATCCATATCAAAGTCATTTTCAAATTCTAAGTTAATACTTTCGGAATGTCCTCCTTGTACAGGAATCCTTACTGCCGTTGCTGTTATTTTCAAAGAATCGTCACCCATGATTTTTTTAGGTTCCTTCATCAACTTTAATTCTTCCTTTGTATAATCGTCTTCGTCAAACACATCACATTGTGGTAAAGCGTTTTTGAAGATTTGATAAGGATAAACTTTTGGAACTGAATGATCTCCTGCAATTTCAGCATTAAGTTGGTCAACAGCCGCTTTCCCAGTTCCAGAAACGGATTGGTAAGTGGATACTATAATACGTTTGATCTTATACTTTTTATGTAGAGGATTAATCGCCATTACCATTTGAATGGTTGAACAATTAGGATTAGCAATAATCTTGTCGTCCTTAGTGATTGCGTCAGCATTGATTTCTGGCACAACTAATTTTTTAGTTGGATCCATTCTCCAAGCGGAAGAATTGTCTACTACAAACGTACCCACTTCTGCAAACTTAGGCGCCCATTCCAAAGATGTTCCTCCACCTGCAGAAAAGATAGCGATTTCTGGTTTCATATTAACTGCGTCTTGCATAGAAACAATAGTGAAATCGTTTCCCCTATAATTAACCTTCTTGCCAACAGATTTTTCTGAGGCAACAGGAATTAATTCAGTGATTGGAAAATTACGTTCTTCAAGAACTTTTAACATTACCTGGCCAACCATTCCGGTGGCACCAACAACTGCGACTTTCATATATACATTAAAATGGTTAAAAATTAAATAGAAGTTCCAAAGAGTCTCCCCCATTGGAAAGCCCATAACATTAAGGCAAGAGCGACGAAAGCCATGATAACCCAAGTCATCTGCATTTTGTCATTTGTTTTTATTTTTTTGTTGAAAACAGTAAGGAGAACAGCGGCAATAATCATTGCTGTTGGATGTTCTACATACATGTTTCTAAGAGTAGCATCTTTCATTAGTTGTCCACTTGCTTTTGCAGCCTCAAATCCCGGTGAAAAGAAAAACAACATCACCAATCCAATGAGCGCCTGTGTGTGGAAGAAAATCATCGTAAAAAGGGTAGATTTTCTAAGAAATTTTGAAATTTTACCAGAGTATCCAAACATAGTTGCTAATAGCGCAATAACGAAAATGGCGGTGGTTAAAAGAATGAGATATGCGAATCCTCGGTGGGCATTAAGCATCAAATTGAAATCCATATTGTTAATCTAAAATTATTAGGTGCAAATATAAAAAAATCCCAGCATTTCGCTGGGATTTGATGTATAATAATAAGTTTTACTTATTAGAATCTATATGATACAGAAGCTGACCATGTTCTTCCGAAACCGAAGTATACGGTGTTACTTGTGTCTAATCCTTTATAGAAGTTAGATGGAGTATTCAAGTAAGTTTGGTATTTCTGTTCTGCAGTTGTTGTAACACCACCAGAAGTTGTAGTAGTAAAATCCGATAACTCTTTAACGTGAGTAGAAGATTTACCATCAGAAATATAAGTGGTATCAAGCAAGTTGTACACGTTCCCTGTAAGAATTAACTTTTGGTTGTTTCCAACATTAAATGTAAAAGACAAACCAAGATCGAAAAGATTATAGCTAGGATATTCTAATGAACCTTTTTTCCCGTTATTGGATATAGATCCATCAGATTTAACTAAGAAATCACTGAAGTTGATTTGACCATAATAGTTATTGTAGTAATTCCAGTTACCAAAAATGCTTAATTGCTTGATTGGCTTTACAGTAAATCCTAATGCAGCAGTATTTTGAGCAGCATCGGAAACTTTAACATCGTCTAGTTTGAAAGTTCCCTCTTCTTTGCCATCCACAACGATTACTGTTCCGTTATCATCCATTAGTGTTCCATAAGCGTCGCCTTTGTAGAACCAGTCTCCAATAGAGAACATTCCGTTGAATGTAAGGTAATCTGTCACTTTCAGAGTACCTTCAAATTCTACTCCCATGTGAGTTTCATCAATACCATTTACGTTTGCATATGGTCTATTATAAGTAACACCACCTGTTGTTATATTTGATAACCCAGTAAACCTTTGGTAACGATCTTTCCAAGAAGTATAATATAAATTGACATTTCCATTGAAGATTCTACTTCTAAAACCATAACCTAATTCAGCAGAAGCAATTTTTTCGTTCGTCAATCTTGAATTTACAATTTGTTGATTACCAGTTGCTCTACCGTCATTAGTATTGTATGCTTGGTTAGCCGATGTAGCTGGAGCAAGTGGCGAATTATAAACAGAGTTGAAGTTTGGTTGCTTAGAGTAGTATCCAACATTTACAAATACATTGTTGTGCTCATTAATGTTATAGTTGGCCCCGGCTTTTGCGTTATATCCAAAGATATATTTCATATCGGTCTTCGTGTTGACTGTTTGACCTTGTTGAATGGTTACTCCATCAATAATCCAGTTGTCAATTCTTCTAAATCCCTGCTCAGATGCAGATGCTTGAACGAAAGCCGAAAGATTATTATTAGAATATTCTACTTGTCCAAAAAGGCCTCCCCAAAGAACTTCTCCGTCATAGTTACGATAAACAATCTGATTTTTGTCTTTTACCGCCTTTACAAAAGGATTTGCTGAAGGAGCTGCATTTTGAACTAAAGTTACGTCATAACCTGCTGGGATATTCTTGTTGTCTTTTTCAACATATTTTGTATTACCCCAAAGATCAGTAAGTACGCCTGGGTGATAACCATAATAATATCTTCCGTCAAAACCAGCAGAGAAATTCCAGTTATCATTGATTTTATGTTGGAAATTAGATAGGATACCATACCAGTCATGAGAATTAATACTTGCTCTTCTAACTAAGCCATTGGTTCTTGTCGCAACACCTGGAGTAGTATTGACTTTGTTAATACCTGTTCCTGCACCAACAGAAGGATTCCAAGTCACTGCTTGACCTTGATTCCATGCAACTATATCATCAAATCTGATAAGCCCGTCTTCTGTTTTAGGTAGACTATTAATATTTGTACCATTGATGCTTCCAATTACACCTGTTCCTCCACCTCTTCCCCAAGAAGCATAACCCACTGTTGACAATTTAGAATTTTCTGAAATGTTCCAGTCCCAGTTGATTGAAGCTACAGGTTTGCTATAAAAGTTGATTGATTGCGAGTATTCTTCCCCGTTCAAATATCCCCAGTTCGAGTTATATTTTCTGTTAGGATCAGCAGCATAAACTTTATCTAATTTGCCATCACCCATATCTAAGAAAGTTGCTATAGAACTTTGGAAATTTTGCATGTGCCATTGAGGAGCACCAGTAAAAGTAAACTGCAAGTCATGCTTTTTGTTTGGTTGGAAACCTAAAGCAAAATAGTAGTTATATGCTTCAAATTGAGAAGCATCAATGTAAGTATTTCCAGCTGTTCTACCCATCAAAAATGATGCAGACCATCCTTTTGCGTTTTTACCAGTGTTGTAAGAGAACATTGATTTAAGGTATCCATCATTACCAAGCCCTACCATTACATTACCTTCTCTTTTTTTATCAGCTGCTCTTGTTACAATATTAACAGTTCCTCCAACAGAGGCAATTGCTAATTTTGATGCTCCAAGCCCTCTTTGTATCTGCATTGCAGAAGTTACGTCAGATAGACCTAACCAGTTAGACCAATATACAGCACCGTTTTCCATGTCGTTTACGGGAACACCATTAATCATAACTGCAGTGTTGTTGGTGTCAAAACCACGAATGTTCATTCTTCCATCTCCAAATCCACCACCACCTTTAGCTGCATAAATTGAAGGGGTTGACTTCAGAATTTCTGGAAATTCTTGGTTACCAAGTCTTTCAACTATTTGAGCCTCTTTGATTGTTGATACTGCTACAGGAGTTTTTCTATCCTTTGCAATATCCGCAACACCTGTAATTACAACCGTTTCGATGTTTTTCTCAGATTTGATTGTATCGCCAGATTGGGCATAAAAAAAGCTTACTGCTGTGCACATAAATGCCCCTGTAAGCAATGGTTTTTGAATTCTTTTTAAATTCATGATTCCTAATTTATTTAAAATAATTTGTGCAAAATTAGAAATGTATGAGTTAAGGTATGTTAACTAAATGTTAACATACATAATTTAACACTTGTAGTATTTTAATTATTTGATAATAAGTCGATTGTGGCTTCTTGTTTACGAAAATACGTTTCAATTTGGAATAGTTCTAAGTAAAATACTTAGTTAATTGTAGTTAAATTACTTTAAAGCTTTCAGACTCAAGTCCATATTTTCGGCGGAATGGGTTAATGCACCTGCCGAAATGTAATCGACTCCAGTTGCAGCAATAGATTTTAATCTATCTTTCGTAACTCCACCTGAAGCTTCGGTTTCTGATGCGTCGCCAATGAGTTCAACCGCTTTTTTCATCGTTTCGTTATCCATGTTGTCCAACATGATTCGGTCAACATTAGCTAAGATTGCTTCTTTAACTTCTTCTAAATTACGGGTTTCAACTTCGATTTTGAGCGGAAGATTATTTTTTTGAAGATAATCTTTTGCCATTTTTACAGCATTGGTGATATTTCCGTTGTAATCAATATGGTTATCCTTCAACATAATCATATCATACAATCCGTATCTATGATTGGTTCCTCCACCAATGGCGACCGCCCATTTTTCGCAGATTCTAAAATTAGGGGTGGTCTTTCTGGTATCTAATAACCTCGTGTGGGTTCCTTCTAATTCCTTGCTCCAGTCTTTTGTTAGGGTTGCGATTCCGCTCATGCGTTGCATACAGTTGAGGACAAGCCTTTCGGCGGAAAGGATTGAACGTGCTTTTCCTGTGACAATAAATGCGATATCACCATATTTAACTTCTTCTCCATCTTTTTTGAAGGCTTCTACTTTCATGTCTTCGTCAAAATACTTGAAAATAATCTGAGCTAACTCAACTCCAGCGAGGACGCAATCTTGTTTGACCAATAATTTAGCACTTTGTTCGAGATTTTCTGGTATGGTCGATAGTGTTGAATGATCACCATCTTGAAGGTCTTCAGCCAAAGCATTTTTAATAAATAATTCTAAAGCTTCTTTGGTTACGTATGGAGGAGTTTGCATCTTTTTAATTTTTTATACTGATGTTATTGAAGATCTTTATTGAAAAAAGCACCTTTGTTTTCTTTCATTTGAATCGAATGCTTAATAATCAAATAAGAAACGTTGACTAAGTTTCGGAGTTCTGAAAGTTGCGGCGACATAATCGAATAGTTGTACAACTCGGTCACTGCTTCGAAGATTTCCTCTTGCTTTTTCTTCGCAATTTGAAGTCTTTCGTTACTTCTCACAATCCCAACCAAGTCGCTCATCATTTCTTGTAATTGCTTTCTGAGGTATGTTATCAAAACCATTTCGTCCATCATTTTCATTCCTTCTTCATTCCATTCTGGGATTGCTTCCAAATCAGCATAGTTAAATTGGTCTTGCTTTAATAATTCAACAGATTTTATTGCAGCATTATGGCCAAAAACCAATCCTTCTAACAGAGAATTGGAGGCCAATCTATTGGCTCCATGCAACCCTGAATTAGTGCATTCTCCAACTGAGAAGAGGTTTTTAATAGAGCTTTGCCCGTCCATATCAACGTCGATTCCGCCCATTAAATAATGACAAGCAGGAACAACGGGAATTAATTGTTGAAATGGGTCTATGCCTTCATCCAAGCATTTTTGATAAATATTGGGAAAATGTTCCTTGAATTTTTGTTGATCCATGTGTCGGCAATCCAGCCCAACATATTCGTCACCCGTGATTTTCATTTCGCTGTCGATGGCTCTTGCTACAATGTCACGGGAGGCTAACTCTTCTCTTTCATCGTATTTGCTCATAAATGGTTGACCATCTTTTGTTCTCAATTTGGCTCCATCACCACGAACTGCTTCTGAAATCAAAAATAGCATTCCGTCCCTTTTAGAAAACATAGCTGTTGGATGGAATTGATAATACTGCATGTTGGAAACCTTTCCTCTTGCACGATGTACAAAGGCAATTCCGTCACCAGTAGCGATAATTGGATTGGTGGTATTTTTGTAAACATGACCTGCACCGCCAGTTGCGACTAAAGTAATTTTAGCAGTGATTTTTTTTACTTTTTTTGCTTTTTGGTCAAGAACATAAGCTCCGTAACAATGGATGTTATCTTGGTTAAGCTCTTTTCCAGGTACATGGTGTTCTGTAATGAGGTCAATCACGTAGTGATAATCGAACATTTCGATATTGGGAGATCTTTCTACGGTCTCCAATAAGGCCCTTTCAATTTCGAAGCCTGTAATATCTTTGTGATGAACAATTCGGTTTTCGGTGTGACCGCCTTCTCTTCCTAATTTGTAATCACCATCATTTTCTTTATCAAACTGAGTTCCCCAATCTACCAATTCTTGAAATCGATGAGGGCCTTCCTTAATGACCATCGCCACTACCTCACGGTTGTTTTCGCCGTCTCCGGCTCTCATGGTGTCTTGGATATGCTTTTCGAAATTATCTTTTGAGAAGTCGGTGACAACCGCAAGTCCGCCTTGAGCATACTTGGTATTGCTTTCGTCTTCATCGGATTTGGTCACGATAACGATTTTGGCTTCTGGCATTTGCTCAGAAATTTTAATGGCATAGGACAAACCGGATATTCCGGAACCGATGACCAAGACGTCTGCTTTTATCATGAATTGATTTTAGAGGGTGAAATATTTAGTTACAAAAATAGAAATAATTTGTCTTCGGGTTTTCTTACTTTTTTGAAATTTTGAAATAGGTCGTCTTCTGCACGGTAGCCGAGAGCAAGAGTGACGGTAATAGATTCGTTTTCGGTATCAATGTTGAGTATTTCTTCCATTTTATCAGGAATGAAACCTTCCATCGGACAGGTGTCAACTTCCTCGAGAGCTGCTGCAAACATCAGGTTGCCAAGCACGATATAACTTTGCTTCTCATTCCATAACTTCATGTCATAGTGATCGTGTTTTTCCAAATAGAATGAGATACTTTTTCTGAATGGTTCGAGTTGTTCCAAAGGAGTTTCTCTTACTTCAGAAATATGTCGAAAATATCCGTTAACATAATTTTCATCAATGTTTTTCTTGGTTAGAATAACGATTAAATGCGAACAAGTGGAAATTTGTGAGGGATTATAGAAAGCAGGCGTAATTTTTTGTTTCATTTCCTCACTTTCGATAACAAGTATTTTATAAGGTTGAAGACCAAGAGAACTTGCGGATAATCTTCCAGCTTGTAGAATGTTATCAAGAGTCTCTTTTGGTATTTTTTTCTCGGAATCGAATTTTTTTACGGAATATCTTTTGTTGAGCGCGTCGATATAGTTCATGAAACAAATATAAATATTTGTTGCGAGTTGATGAATTATCAATTTTAGGAATAATCTACCTATTGGGACGGGGACTTATTAAAAATCCAACTCAGTTTAACTAAAACAATCCGCCTTCTTCGGGGTTTTCGAAGTACTCGTCTATTTCCAAATTGTCAGAATTGGCGGCTTTTACGGCAAGTTGATCGCATCGCTCATTTTCGGGGTGACCATTATGACCTTTGATCCAATGGAATTTTGGATTGAATTTTTGAAAAAGAGGATAAAATCTTTTCCAAAGATCAGGGTTTTTGATTTTCTGAAAACCTTTCTTTTTCCATCCAAAAATCCAATTTTGATTGATGGCATCCGATACGTACTTGCTGTCTGTGTAGACATGGATGTCGTTTTCATTGGATTTTAATTTTTCTAAAGCAACAATCACCGCCAAAAGTTCCATTCGGTTGTTGGTTGTTTTTCGGAAACCTTTAGAAAATTCTTTTTCATAATTTTTTTCAGGAACGCGCATAAGAATTCCGTAACCACCTTTTCCGGGATTACCGCTGCAAGCGCCGTCTGTAAAAATTTCAATCTTCATTTTTTTTGATATGCAATAAGTGATTGGTAATGAGTGGTTTCCGAAAGTGCACAAAATTTTCCAAAAACTTCTTTTAGATCCAAAATTTTGGGAATTGAATAGTGAAAGTATGTATCACTTATTATCCATCAATTATCATTCATGTCTTAGTAAGGGAAATCATCATCGTCAAAATCATTCATAGATGATCCTGAAAGATTGGAGTTACTCGGTAGGTCGAAACTGCTTTTAGGGTCGCCAGTCACCGAAATCCTATCGAAACCACCTGGTTGGTCAATCTGTTCGAAATTAGATTGCTGATAGCCCATGTAATTTCCAAGTTGCAAATCGGTAAATTTTCCGAAATTTTTAAGGAATGAAAGTCTGGCTTCACCAACGGAACCATTTCTGTGTTTTGCCAAGATAATTTCGGCTTGGTTTTCAGTGGATGTCTGTGCGTCTTCTGGATCGTTGTCCCAAACGTTAATTTTGTAATACTCTGGACGGAAGATGAACGAAACGATATCCGCATCCTGCTCAATCGCTCCAGATTCCCTTAAGTCAGAAAGCTGAGGTCTTTTTCCTGGACGGTTTTCAACACTACGCGAAAGCTGAGATAATGCTATAACAGGAACGTTTAATTCTTTTGCAATCGCCTTCAAAGATCGAGAAATTGTCGCAATCTCTTGCTCTCGGTTTCCTCCTCCTTTTCCTTGATTAGCGGTCATTAACTGAAGGTAGTCTACCATGATAATTTTAACGCCATGCTGCATTACCAATCTTCGACATTTGGCTCTAAAGTCAAAAACCGAAAGGGAAGGGGTTTCGTCAATATATAAAGGTGCATTTTCTAATTCGGATACATTATGAAATAGTCGGCTCCATTCTTCGTCTGTCAGCGTTCCTTTTCTTAATTTTTCTGTGGAAATATTGGTTTCAGAAGAGATCATCCTTGTAATCAACTGAACGGATGCCATCTCTAAAGAGAACAATGCTAACGGAACTTTATGTTGAACGGTCATATTTCTCGCCATCGACAAAATAAATGCTGTTTTACCCATCGCAGGACGTGCTGCCACAATAATAAGGTCAGAATTTTGCCAACCTCCTGTCATTTCATCCAAAGCTTTGAAACCCGAAGGGACACCCGAAAGACCTTCTTTGTCTTTAAGGGCCTTGATACCTTCCAGTGCTTGTTTTACTAAGGAATTTGCTTTGTCAAATCCTTTTTTAATCGTTCCATTGGTAATGTCAAAAAAGGACTGTTCTGCTTGATCCAAAAGTTCAAAAACGTCAGTCGCTTCTTTGTAAGAGTTCTCAATCACATCGCCAGAAATGTTGATGAGTTTTCTTAGAATAAATTTTTCTAAGATAATTCTTACATGGTACTCAATGTGTGCGCTGGAAGAAACTCCTAAAGTTAAGTCGATGAGGTAATGGTCACCACCAGCAAGACTTAATTTTTCTGTTTTTTTTAATTCATTGATTACAGTTGCCAAATCCACAGGGTGGTTTTCTTCGTACAACTTAAGGATCGCACCATAAATGGTCTGATGTCTTGGGTCGTAAAAAACTTCAGGAGAAAGTAAATCATAAGAATAGTCCAAGCCTTTTTTATCAATTAAAAAGGTTCCTATTACAAGTCTTTCAAAATCTACCGCATTGGGAGGCATCTTCCCCGAAGAAATAGATAGCTCTCGGGCGTAATCTTTATTATTTACTGAAGGTAATTTGTCTTTTTCTGGCATGGTACAAATATAGTTTTTTTTGAATTTCGTTTTTCCATAAGTAGCTAACAAAAATAGCTAGTTGAGGCATAAGGTATTGACTGTCAAAATAAATGATTGTTAATAAAAAAAGCACCCAGTAATTAGGTGCTTTTAAATTATTTAAAATTTTGTCTTACTCTCTATTTTTGACGAGAATCCAGTTGGAATATTTAAACTGTTTCCCATTACCTGGTTCGGTCCAAGTTACCACATACCAGTAAGTTCCCGTGGATACTCTTTTGCCTCCTGCACTTCTTCCATTCCATTTATAGAAATTGGATTTGTTACCTTCTGCAATTTTGTTTCCATATCGGTCAAAGATGTCAATTTTGAGATCCTTTTTATACGATAGGGCAGAGTAGTCTATGTAGTCGTTAACATTGTCTCCGTTTGGTGTAATGGCATTGACAAAGTTAGGAACGGTAAGTTCTGTTGAAACAGGTTCGCAGTCATAAAAATCTTTAAGATAGATGGTGTTAAGTCCTCTAGGTACGATTGTAAAAACATTGGATTCTTGCCATACTATATTATCTAATGAATATTTGTAAGGAGGAGTTCCACCATTGACAGTAACAGTGACGGTATTATTGTTAATGTCTAGATAGGTGACAACTGGATTTTGTGCAGGTGAAACGGTTACTTTTTGTCTTGAAATACATCCTGTTGTACTGCTTTCTAAATCTACCCAATAAGTGCCAATTCCGACATGACTAATTGACTGTGTAGTGTCTCCTGTATTCCAAGTATAAGAAGCAAAACCACTTCCAGCATCAAGACTTGTGTAGTCTTCAATACAGATGGTTTTGTCTTGTAATACTGATGAATAAGTCGGTGGGATAACTGTAAGGGTGAGTTTTGCAATTTCCCAACAGCCAGTGGTATTAGTTACCTTAACATAGATATCTCTATTGGAGGAAGGGTATGCTGTAGTAGCACTACTTAATATCATATTGGTGTTATTAAGAGCGTCAGTTAAAGTTGGGAAATATTCGTAAGTAGCACCTGTTATTGCCGTTACATTTGCTGACGTTAAATCAAAAAATCCCATTGTTGGGGTCAACTCTTCAAAACAAGCTTTGACTTCATCGCTGTAAACAGTGAAAGTTGGATGGAAGTCTAACTCAATGGACACTACCGATTGACAGCCTATAGTGTTGGTAACAACCGCATATACAAGTCCTCCTGTTGCTTGATAAGAAGTAGCATTTGAAATCTGATTGGTTGCATTAATAGCATCTGTGTAAGTGGGGTAGAATACCGAAGTCCAAGTTGAGGCTGCAGATATATTGGCGCTTGTTAAATCGTAAATTCCTACTCCAGAATTATTATTGTTACAAGCATAGATGTGTCCTGTTGTTAGTGGTAATTGAGGGTAAAAAGCTAAAGTTATTGTTCCGATTCCCGAACAACCTTGTTGTGTAGTGACAACACCATACACTGTGGTTTCGGCACTAGTATAAGTCGTTGCATTGCTAATTGCATTGGTTCCAGCTTGCGCATCTGTCAATGTAGCATAATACTGAGTTGTCGTTCCTGTTCCTGTAAAAAGAACAGCAGTGGTTAGGTCAAACGTTGCCGATCCTACCTCTTTATTATTACAACCGAAAATCGTCACATTACTTGGAGTTATCGCGCCTTGAATAAAGTTGATGGTATTAGTTTGTTTGCAATTATTAATTGGATTGTTAGGGTTAGTTGGGTCGCTGTAATTTATTGCGTAATAATAAGTGTTGCTGGTCAATACGTTAATGGGTGTTGTAATCGGGCTTGTCCCCGTCAGCACATCGTTAACATTGTGATAGTAATTGATTACGAAATTTGGATTTCCGTTAAGTATTCCCGATGATAGGGTAGAGAAATCGAATAGTGTTGGGTCTGCACAGACAAGGATTTCTCCATCATGGTTTGGTCCCGGTTCTATAAATGGGTTAGGTTGTAATGTTGGATCATCGAAGGCAGAATCTAATGTAGCCGTGCCTCCCCAAGTCATAGAGAATCCATTTGCCGATTGCGAGAAATTATCAACAACCAAATAATATGTTTCTCCCGCAACAACATTTAATGCTGAACTAAAGGCTGGTCCGCCTGCAGTCTCCGAAGGTGAGGTTGCTGTTGAACTCAAACCAGTAGGGCCATCCGCTGCTGAATAATTACATCGGATTGGTTGTCCTGTTGGTGTCCCTATCTGTGAGCAAGGAATGTTGGGGCCATATACAGCAAAATCATAATCATCCGCAAAAACGTTAGGATTTATTGTGAAGGTTAGTGTTCCTGTTGTAGCAGCGGTAAAGGAATACCAGACAGTAAAGTTTTCATCCGAGCTTAAGCAACCTCCAAGCTCCTCATCTACTGAGCCAGGGCCAGAAGGAGTGTAAGAAATATCCGAATTGCCGCAAACGGGAAGTGCAGAAGAACAATCTGATTGTCCGTATGCTAAATGAGCTGATATGAATAGTAAAAAGTAAAATAGTTTTTTCATGATTATTTTATTAATCGACTAATGTGATTTTTTTAAATATCCTTCACAGGACATTTGCTTTTTAAACTGGAAATAATCATCTCAGAACAGAGATGATTATTTCCAGTTTTTTATAATAATAGATTTAATCTCTATTTTTTACAAGTATCCAATTGGAATATTGTAATAGAACGTTGTCTCCGTTTTTCCATACAACAGTGTACCAGTAAGTGCCTGTAGGGACATTATCCTTATTTTGCGCATCTTTTCCGTACCATTTGTAGCCAGTATCTTTATTCCCTTCTGCTACCTTTGTTCCATATCTGTCAAAGATGCTGAATTTAAATTCTTTCGAAAATGCAAGAGAAGAATAGTCAATATAATCATTAATATTGTCACCATTTGGAGTAATGGCATTGATCAAGTTAGGAACGAAAAGTCCCATCGTAACAGGTATACAATCGTAAGAATCTTTTATATAAAGGGCATTAACACCTCTAGGAACATTGGTAAATATATTAGAGTCCTGCCAGATGATGCCATCTAATGAATATTTATATGGAGCTTGTCCTCCAACTACAGATACAGTAATAGTATTATTCTTAATGTCAACAGCTGTAATCACTGGATGAGATGAAGGGTAAACCTTCACTGCTTGTCTGGTAACACATCCATTATAGCTTAGATCCACATAATAATCTCCTATTGGTACTCCACTGATGGATTGTGTTGTATCACCAGTACTCCATTCGTAGCTGTCATAGCCAGTTCCAGCATCCAAAGTTGCTCTATCTTCAAGACAGATAATTTGATCTTTAAGAACTGGGGAATATTGTGGTGGAGTAACGATTAAGTTAATTTTAGAGACCTTCCAACATCCGTTAGCATCAGTGATTCTAACATACACCGCTGAATTAGGTGAGGTGTAAGCATCCGGAGCAGCAATGCTATTGGTTTGATTCTCTGCATCTATTCGAGTAGGATAATATACCATAGTAGTCCCACCTGTAGTTGTAACGTTAGCTGTTGTTAAATCAAATAAACCTTTAGTTGCTTCATTTTCTGAAATATAACAAGTGGTTAGCGTGTCATCCATGTTTTGGATCAGTGTATAAAATTGTAAAGTTATCGTAGAGATATCTGTACAATTATTTGATGTCGATACCAGAGCAAAGACATTTCCTTCAGCTGAAGTGTAGCTTGTTGGGTTTGTAATTTGATTAGTTCCTGCATTAAGATCCGCAAGCGTTGGGTAATAGGTGGTAGTAACATTTGGATCAAAATAAAGATCTGCTTCTGTTAAGTCAAAAAGAGCCACCCCAGTATTATTATTACTACATTCTATTAGGGTGTCATCATCAGTTGTGATATTACCCTGCTCGAAGGTGATAGTTCCAAAATTTTTACAATCATTAGCTGCATTATTAGGATCGTTAGGGTCTGTATACCCTATCGTATAGTGAAATTGATCACCATCATTAACGTAAATTGAAGTAGTAATTGGATTGTTTCCTGTAAGTGCATCATTAGCATTAGTAAAGTACTCTACACTGAAATTAGGGTTAGAGTTGATAATTTGAGCGCTTAATGTAGAAAAGTCAAACAAAGTTGGGTCATCGCAAATAATAATAGTCCCGTCTTGGTTTGGACCAGGTTCTACAAATGGGTTAGGCTGAATGGCAGGATCATTAAATGGAGAGCTTAATGCAGCTGTCCCTGTCCAAGATAAGGTAAAGCCGTTTGTTGATCTACTGTAATTATCAACAACTAGAGTATAGGTTTCGCCAGGTAAAACGTTAAGGAATCCACTCCACACGCCATTTACTGTAGGATGAACTACTGTAAGGCTTAATCCTGTCTGTCCTCTAGTTCCAGAGTAGTTACATCTAATAGGCTGGCCAGTTGGGCTACCAATCTGAGAACATGACCAATTGGGACCATAGACAGCAAAATCGTAATCGTCATTGCTGACATTCGGATTAATGGTAAATGCAAGTGTACCTGCGGTTTGTACTGTGAAAGTATACCAAACCGTAAATCTTTCATCGGTTGCCATACAACCACCTAATTCCTCATTAATTAGTCCTGGGCCTGTTGGGGTGTATGCCAATCCTGAGTTACCACACACTGGAATTGCAGATGGACAGTCAGACTGAGCTTTGGCAAAAAAGGAGAGGAAAATAATGAGTAGAAAATATAGTTTTTTTTCCATAAGGGTCAAGTTAGAAAGTTAATTGAAAGTTAGCTAATAAAATCTAGAGGATTTTACTTTAAACTCTTGATTCTCTGTTGTTGATCTTCAATTAGTTTTACTAATTTTTTACTATCAACATTGTCTTTTTTCATATCCTCAGCTGCAGTTGCATATTTGTATGCAATCCAGTTTTTGTCATTCAATTCGGTTAAATTTTTATTAACGAAAAGAGCCTCGACTTCTTTATACTTTGCAAGAGCGGCATTGTAGTAGATTTTCCAATTATCGTCTACGTTGCTTCCTCTCAAACTTGTTAAATCATTGAAGACTGTTGCGTAATCATTGGCTGTTTTTGCAGATTCTATCTTGGAAATGCTCTTGTCAATCTGTGATTTGGAGCTTTGCGCATTAGCTGTTGAACATATTGCAAGAAGGAAAAGGGTAAATATTAACTTTTTCATTTTGATGGATTTTCAACAAATTTAAAAAAATATTAATAAACTAAGGAAATAATTGGCAAAAAAATTGGTTTTTGGTAATTGATAATGTTATAAAAAACTAATATCTCATATTTCTAAGTTTTGGAAAGTACTTACCAACTAGTATGGTTATAAGTAGAGTCATGCTTCCTCCAAAGATTACCGATTTGACAACTCCAAAGAGCTTTGCTGCGACGCCACTTTCAAATTGCCCCAATTCGTTGCTAGACATAATAAAAATAGAATTGACGGATAGTACTCTTCCTCTGATTTTTTCTGGAGTTTTTAGTTGGACAATAGTTCCTCTTATTACAACTGAAATGCCATCCAAAATTCCACTTAATATGAGGAAAAAGAAGGATAGAACATACCAAGTAGAAAAACTAAAACCAATGATGCAAAGTCCAAATCCAGCAACAGAAGCAAGTAATATCTTCCCTTGATTTTTTCTTAAAGGGATGAAGGAAAGGGTGATAATAATGATCATTGAACCGATATCAGAAGCGGCGTTAAGAAAACCAAATCCTTGTGCTCCCACATGCAAAATGTCGCTTGCATATACGGGAATCATCGCAACTGCACCTCCAAACAAGACCGCAAACATGTCTAGAAGTAGTGCTCCAAGAATTTCTCTTGTTTTGAGGATGTAGGCGACACCTTCTTTCATGCTTTCAATAACATTGGATCTTATTCCCTTGTTTTCAGAATAGTGTTTATTAATCATCCAAAAGAAAAGAGAAGCTGCAGTCATTATACTTAAAATGATAACCAAGGTCCCTGAGATATCGAACCAATGGATGAAAAATCCGCCTAATGCATGTCCGCATACAGAGGCTGTCAGGAAAGTGGCTTGGTTGATAGTGATAGCGTTTGCTAATCGCTCTTTTCCAACTATTTTTGGAATCATTGATGGGACAATAGGGCCTATAAATGCGCGGCAAATCCCAGTTAAGAAAATAATACCATAGATACAATATGTGACTTCCTTCTTAGTGAGTGTATTATTAGTATTAACGTAAAATGATAGCAGAGTCATGGCTCCAATAAGCAGTACATATGCATAGTTACACAGAAGAAGCAATCGTTTCTTTTCTGTATTGTCAATGACATGTCCTGCGTAAAGAGCCGAAACCACAGCTGGAACAAATTCTGCAGCACCAATAATGCCAATCGCTAAAGGGTCTTTCGTTAAAGCATAAACCCACCATCCTAATAATGTAGCTAGCATTCTGAAGGAAAGAATTAAAAAAAAACGACCTGTCATCAGGTTTCGGAATTCGGTAATCTTTAGGGTTTTAATAGGTTCTAATGAAATCATCGGATAAAGATAATTGAAAGTATCTTCATATTAAAAACGAAACAATTAATTTTGCCAAATGAAATGGATAATTCTTATTATCGCTGGCTTATTCGAAACGGGTTTTGCCTATTGTTTAGGAAAAACTAATGAATCAACAGGTAAGGAAAATGTGCTTTGGTGGTTGGGTTTCGGAGTTTTGCTATTCTGCTCCATGTTTTTGATGTATAAATCAATTTCTGGAGACAATGCGCTTCCCATTGGGACAGCTTATGCGGTTTGGACAGGTATTGGAGCGGTAGGAAGCGTTTTGGTTGGGATTTTTTTCTTTAAAGAACCAGCGACCTTTTGGCGAATATTCTTTGTGACCACACTTATAATTTCCATCATTGGATTAAAGTGGGTGAGTGAATAAAACTTTCACTCCAATATTTCTGAAATTTTAGGACAAAAAAAGCTCCATTCTTCTCGAGTGGAACTTTCAATATTTTATTTAAAACTAATTAAATTTTTCAGAAAAATTAATCGTCGTTTTTAGTTGCTCTTGTTGAACTGATGATTACTGCAGCAACTCCTACGGCAGCAACTCCAGCTCCAACTCCAATTGCAGTTGATTGTCTGCTGTCTTTAACTGCAGCTACATCAGATTTAGCCAAAGATATCTGAGTTGAATCATTTTTGCTCGCAAAACCATAAATTTCATTCTTTGTCAAATGCGAAAAAATCATCTTTTGAGAAGCTCCTCCATTGAGTTTAAAGGAATATTTCTTTCCTGAAAGCAAGTTGGAGTAGTCGTTTTCACTCACGTTGCTGGAATATTTTACAGTTCCACAAGATGAAAGAATCAAAAGACTAGACAGAAGGATTGATTTGATAGTAAAGTTGGTCTTCATTTCAAAAATTAATTTTCTCAAATGTATAAAAAAAAAATTATTGTAGAAATTTATTCAGTTTAAACTTGATAATTCTCTAAAAATTCACCAATATTTCTGTCGTTTGCCAAACGTGGAATTTTGTTTTGTCCCCCTAATTTACCTTGAGATTTAGCATACTCCTGAAAGGCATTCTTTTTTAAAGCTGATATTTTCAAAGGTTGAAGAACATTTCCCGAAATCAAATCATCATAATAGGTATTGAGATTTCGCATTTCAGAATCGAGATCCATTCTAAAGGTTTCCAAATCTTCTGGTTCTTTTTCAAATTCAATAAACCATTCGTGATAAGGGAGTTCATTGTTCTTAGGATTGACTTGTGGCGCCAAATGGAACTCGGTAATCTGAGCTGGAAATTTTTCAACAGTCCTTTTCATGGCTTCTTCTACTTCATACGCAATAACATGCTCTCCGAATGCAGAAGTAAAATGCTTGGTTCTTCCTGAAACAACAATTCGATATGGATTTTTAGAAACAAACCGAACCACATCTCCAATAGAATAGGCCCAAAGCCCTGAATTAGTGGTCAAAATCAAAGCGTAATCTTTGTTGAGCTCAACATCCTTTAAAGTTAGCCTTTGTGGTTGCTGAGCGGAGTCGAAGCGACCATATTGCTCTAATGGAATGAATTCATAAAAAATACCATGATTGGTCTGAAGCAAAAGGCCTTCGATTTCGTAATCATCTTGAAACGCAAAAAATCCCTCGCTTGCAGGAAAAGTCTGCACTATATCTACCTTTCCACCCAAAAGCTCTTCCATTTTCTCACGATAAGGCTCGTAATTAACACCGCCCGTAATAATTAGACTGAGGTTGGGAAAAAGTTCTTTAATTTTTTTACCATTTCGCTCCGTCAATTTTTCAAAATACATAATCAACCAAGGCGGAATTCCCGAAATAGCCGTCATATTTTCTCTCTCAGTTTCTTCGACAATTTTATCCACTTTGGTTTCCCAATCTTCAATGCAATTGGTTTTAAAACTTGGCAAACGGTTTTTCTGAAAAAACTTTGGAACCGTATGCGCTACAATCCCTGAAAGTCGCCCGACTTTAATTCCATTAACTTCCTCCAACTCTGGACTTCCTTGTAGAAAAATCCATTTCCCACTGATAGAGTCGGCAGATTGTTTTTTATTGATATAATGAAACAAGGCTGATTGCGCTGCTTCTACCTGATTTTTGATTCCCTCTTTGGAAATAGGAATGTATTTGGAACCCGAAGTGGTCCCCGAAGTTTTAGCAAGATATTCCGGATGGTCTGTCCAAAGGATATTTCGTTGACCTTTTTTAACCCTTTCGATATAAGGCTTCAGACCTTCATAATCCGACACCAGAACATTTTTTTGAAAATCTTCAACAGACTTTATTTCTTCAAAACGATGTTCGCGACCGAACAATGTTTTCTCAGCAGTTTTTACCAAATTTAGGAGTAATTCTTCTTGTTGCTGAACTGCATTGTCTTTGTAAACCTGAGCTTGAGCAACATGTTTTTTTGCCCAGATTTTTGCAGCGGTATTTTTGAGGAAATTTAGCATTGAGCAAATTTAATTGAATTTTCAAAAATAAATTCCCACTAAATTAAAATTTAATAATTTAGCGTATAAATTAATAACCTATTTTATGAAAACTTACATTTATTACGCATTGATTGCGTTGTGCCTTATTTCGTGTGCGAGTTCACCATCAACCGATATGTCTAACTCGTGGAAAAGTCTATCTTCTAATGGTTCCCTACAAAAAATGAATAAAATTTTGGTTGTAGCACTTTATAATAATGATATGCAAAGAAGAACTATGGAAGATGCTTTTGTAAAAAAAATACCTGGAAAAGTAATGCCATCTTATGCTTATTTCAAGACTCCTCTTGCTCAGATTGACCAAAAAAATATTGGAACTCAGTTAATAGCCGATGGATTTAATGGTGCAATTGTCATTAGATTGGCAAATCATCAAACCACGGGCTCTTCTCGTCCGCCCTCTGTTGGTCTTAGTCCACAGTTGTATTGGGGTTTTGGCAGTAATCTTAGCGCTGGAATTGGATTAGACTTCAATTTGGGGTATAACAATAAGCAAACTATATATTCGATAGAGACAAGTGTATATAGGTTTCCAAATGATGAACTAATTTGGTCTGGTATGGTAACAGCAACTAACCCATCTGATATCAATAATTTAGCTGATACGGTTTCAAATACGGTCTTTACAAAAATGAAATCAGATGGACTTTATTAAATTAGTTCTATTCTCCGGGTTTTAAAGCCTCTGAAGCTTATTTTTATAAAGTTGTATCTTTGCCCACAGAAAAACGATTTCAGACCAAGTCCTGAAATCGCTTTTGTCGTTGTCATTGCGAATGAGGTGAAACATAATGAAGCAATCCCAAAATTTTACAGATTGCTTCGCTTTGCTCGCAATGACAATAATCTATATATTTAATTTATGCTTAGAAATATCAACGAATCTCTTCTTCCCGAATTGCTCAAGAAAAATTTTGGAAAGGAAATTTTTGACCAATTAGAATCTTCCAATAATATATCTGTAAAAGGATTTGCAGGGTCTGCTCCATCCCTTTTGGTAGCAGAGCTTTTCCTGACACAATGTTGTCATGCTGAGCGAGTTTACACTGAGCGCAGTCGAAGTGAAGCATCTTCAATATTATTTATAATTGACGATAAAGAATCTGCACATTATATCACAACCGAATTAGAAGAGTTGGTGGGAGAAAGCCAAGTTTTTTATTTCCCTGAGACGCATCTCAATCCTTATCAGATAGAAAAAACTCAGAATGCTAATATTGTTTTGAGGACTGAGGTTATCAATCAGATTAACAATTCGAACAAGCCCAAAATTATTGTTGCCAATGCTTCCGCTTTAAGTGAAAAGGTACTGAAGAAAGAAGACTTCAAAGCGATTTCTCATCAAATAAAGGTCGGTGCAAAGCTGGATTTTGATTTTACAGAAGAATTACTGAATCAATTCAATTTTCATTTTACAGATTTTGTTTCAGAGCCAGGAGAATTTGCGGTGCGAGGCGGAATTGTTGATGTTTTTTCCTATGCCAACGAAAAACCCTACCGAATTACTTTTTTCGGAAACGAAATCGAAAGCATAAAGGAATTCGACATCGAAACCCAGTTGTCAACTGGGAGAGTGGACGAATTTGAGTTGGTTTCGAATATGAATTTTGCAGTGTCGGGAAACAAAGTTTCACTTTTGGAGCTTCTAGCGCCTAACAGCATTGTGATTACCCAAAACGCAATGCTCATTCATAAAAAGTTGAAAGACTTTTTCGAAAAAGCGGAAACTAATTTCGAGCAATTAAGTAAAGACATCAAGCATCAAAAGCCAGACGAACTTTTTGTTTCGGATGAGGTTTTCATAGAGGATTTAAAGAAATTTAAAACCATTGATTTTACGAATCAACAACAGGACACTAACAACAAAAAACTCGTAACAATTAGTCAAACCGCTCAGCCTACTTTTAATAAAAATTTTGATTTGTTATTTCAAGATTTGGAGCAAAAGAAAAATGAAAACTATGAAGTTTGGATTTCTTTTTCCACTGAAAAACAGAAAGAACGTTTGGAAAGTATATTCGAAGAATTAAAAGGGTTCGACTTGTCTCATAACCTTTTTAAATCCTTTAAATCAGAATTGCACGAAGGCTTTGTTGATTCTCAGCTAAAAATTTCGGTTTATACCGACCATCAGATTTTTGACCGTTATCAAAGATTCAAAGCTAAGAACTCTTTTGCAAAATCAGAACAACTGACGCTTAAAGATTTAATGTCCCTTAAAGTCGGAGATTACATCACGCATATCGACCATGGGATTGGTAAATTCATGGGATTGGTAAAGGTAAATAACGATGGAAAAGTTCAGGAATGCTTCAAACTGACTTATAAAAATGGGGATTTATTATATGCTTCGATTCATTCGTTACATAAAATTTCCAAATACAATGGTCCAGACGGACGGGAAATTCAATTAAGCAAATTGGGTTCGCCTGCTTGGAAGAGTTTAAAACAAAAAACCAAAGCCAAGGTTAAGCAGATTGCCTTTGATTTAATTAGACTTTATGCTCAAAGGAAGACTGCGAAAGGATTTGCTTTTACACCCGACACCTATTTGCAAAATGAGTTGGAAGCGAGTTTCGTTTATGAAGACACTCCAGACCAAGAAAAGGCGACTTTTGACGTGAAGCACGACATGGAAGCGGATACGGTAATGGACCGATTGATTTGCGGTGATGTTGGTTTCGGAAAAACGGAAGTGGCGATTCGGGCGGCTTTCAAGGCGGCAACCGATGGAAAGCAAGTCGCGATTTTGGTGCCGACCACTATTTTGGCGTTTCAACATTACAGAAGTTTCAAGGAGCGATTGAAAGATTTTCCAGTGAACGTATCCTATCTCAATAGATTCCGGACTGCAAAACAAAAGTCTGAAACCAAGGAAGGTTTGAAAAATGGAAAAATAGATATTGTAATCGGAACCCATCAATTGGTAGGAAAAGATATTGAATTCAAAGATTTAGGATTGTTAATCATTGACGAAGAGCACAAGTTTGGCGTGAATGTGAAAGACAAACTCAAAACCATGAAAACCAATATTGATACGTTGACATTAACGGCAACGCCGATTCCAAGAACGCTTCAGTTTTCGTTGATGGCAGCACGAGACTTGTCGGTGATTAAAACACCACCACCTAACAGACAGCCTGTGGACACGCAAGTGATTGGTTTCAGCGAAGATATATTGAGAGACGCTGTCTCTTATGAAATCCAAAGAGATGGGCAAGTCTATTTCATAAACAATCGAATTGAGAATTTAAAGGACATTGCAGGACTCATTCAACGTTTGGTTCCCGATGCGAGGGTGATTACTGGACATGGACAAATGGACGGGAAACAACTCGAACAAAATGTATTGGATTTTATGGAAGGTAAATATGATGTTTTGGTTTCCACCACCATTGTTGAATCTGGGGTGGACGTTCCGAATGCCAATACGATTTTTATCAACGATGCACAAAAATTTGGAATGGCAGATTTGCACCAAATGCGTGGAAGAGTGGGACGAAGCAACAGAAAAGCCTTTTGTTACCTGATTGCGCCACCTTATGATATGATTACATCTGATGCTCGAAAGCGTTTGGAAGCTGTTGAACAGTTTTCGGATTTGGGAAGCGGATTTCAAATTGCCATGAAAGATTTGGAAATACGAGGTGCTGGTGATTTATTAGGAGCAGAACAAAGTGGATTTATAAATGAAATGGGATTCGAAACCTATCAAAAAATTATGCAAGAAGCTTTGGAAGAATTGCAAAATGATAGTGAGTTCGAAAATCTTTTCGAGAATGAAGAAGACCGTAAAAAGTTATTTAAGTCTAATAAAGAAGTCAATATCGACACCGATTTCGAATTGATGTTGCCTGATTCCTACATCAACTCCACGGAAGAACGTCTAAGTCTTTACCAAAAATTGGCGGAAATTCAGAATGAAAAAGAGCTTAGTCAGTTCGAAGCAGAATTAGTTGACCGATTCGGTGATATTCCAAAAGAAGCAATTAATCTGTTGAAATCGGTAGAACTGAAATGGCTCGCTTCAGACATTGGTTTTGAAAAAATAGTGATGAAAAACGGAATTTTCCTTGGTTATTTCCCTATCAATCCGCAGGATAAATTTTACCAAAGCGAAAAATTCAGAAATATTATTGCGTACTTAACCCAGAATCCGCATCAAGCACAGCTTAAAGAAAAAATGGGCAAAGAAGGGAATCAGTTGATGATGAGGAAAGATAAGATTGTTAATATCGATGAAGTTACTACTGTTTTGGAAAATATTCTAAATCAATAAAAACATCTCCTAATTTGCATCGTGTCATTCAAAAGTTTTTATATATTTGTGTAAATTATATAATATGAAAAGAATTATACAAATTTTGATTCCTGTTTTGTTAGTGTTTTTCGTGTCCTCATGTCGAGAATCGGATCCAGCTGAAGTCTATGGATGGAGCGAAAATCCAGGTATTGACGGGCCGAGAATTTTAACTTCTGTAAAAAGTACAGGGTCAACACAGGCAGAATATAGCAGTACATCATTTGGTGTTTTAGAAAGTGTTTATGTGTCTGCGAGTTCAGAATTACAAAATGTTTATTACAATACGAGTCAAAGACTTAATAATATCTATATCAACGAGTCAACAAGTAGCAAGATTACAGTCAATCTTTCTTACGGATTAGATGGAAATATTAATACTATTACAGAGGATCAGTATGATGACAATGATTTGTATAAAAAAACAACTACCAACATTACTTATAACAGTGCTGGTAAACCAATTAACTTGATTAAATTAACCAAATATCCGCAGACTAATTCTGAGTGGGTTAAGTATACCGTAGTTGCGATTACTTATGATGGATTAAATGTGTCAAAGATTACAGAAAATAGCGCAGCAATTGTTAGTGGTGTTTATGATGCATTAGATTCTGCCAACTTGATTACTTATACGTACGATAATTATGATAATAAATATAATCCTTACTCTACCTTATCAAAGTTTTATAATATAACAATGGGTGTTAGAGATACTGAGAATTTTCAGAAATTGAGTGCTAATAATTCATTCTACCAATCAAAGAAAGTAGGTTCAGGAGCTCTTACTGAAACTACAACGGATACTAAAAAAGCTGTTTATGATGATCAGAATTTCTTGGTATCTACAAATTCTGGGGCTGTTAAGTATAGTTACAAAGCAATTCCTTAGTTATTAATATCAAGACATTACTTTTACAAAGCAATTTTTGTTGCTTTTTGATGAGTTAAAATATAATTAAAATGAAAAATTTTCTATATATAGTAGTTTCGGCAATATTTATCCTTTCAGTTCAATCTTGTAAACGAATTGCAGATTCTGATGATAATAATCTTCTCAATAATATGGGAGGGAACGAGACTGGTATTAACGGTGCTCGATTCCTTTATCGTGAGTACAGCTCCAATGCGGTACTAGCTCAATACACATATAACATGACAAAGTTGTCGACGGTTACCACCAATAATGATACAGAAGTTTCTACTACCAATGTCTACTATAATGGTGATTTAATAAATAAAATTACTTCAACTGGTGTTCTTGCTGCAACAGATAAATTTACAACAGAGAGATACTTTAATTATAATTCTGATGGGTCGAAGATAACTACGATTACGGAAACTTCTACTTTGATTCCAAATTATGCAACAGCTAATCCTATTGTTGAGTATAAGTTTAAGAAGTTATATACGGTTGCTTATGATTCTTCTAACAGAATTAAGACTATTACAATGCAAGAAGGTTTGGTACAACCTTTAGTGAGTTTTACTTATTCCAGCTATTCGATAACGACATTAACGTATGATAGCACGACTTCTAATGTAGCAGAATGTAATATTGATTCAGGGACAATAACTTCTGGTGTCTTTAATACAGCGGATGATACGATGACTTATACTTACGATGCATATGATTTAGGAGTAAGTCCGTTTACCTTGTTGCCAACTGCATATAATCTTTATCGCGCTATTAACGATGGTATTAGATATTATGCGTTTTCTTATGAGAATCCTAAAAGGATTTCTGTAACAGGAACAAGTATTGTAACGCCTATTCAGTACTATTCTGATTTGACGTATGATCCTCAAAATTATATGGTTTCTGGTCATGATATCAATTACGATTATAGACCATTCTAATAAAAGAAATTAAATAAATTATATCGGCGAGAAGTGAAATTTCATTTCTCGTTTTTATTTTTGCAAAATAATAGTCATAGGAATGAAGATTTTTAATTCTTTAAAAAACTTGTTTTCCAACGAAAAACAAATAATAGAAACAAACATCGTGAAATATCTAATTGTAGGTCTTGGAAACAAGGGCGCCGAATATGAAAACACAAGACATAATATCGGTTTCAAAGTTGCGGATAAAATTGCAGAGACCCTCGAAGCATCTTTTCGGTCTGCTAATTTTGGTTGGCTTGCTGAAGGAAAGTATAAAGGTAGAAAAGTATTGGTTTTGAAACCCGATACTTATATGAATCTTTCTGGAAAAGCAGTGAAATTTTGGATGCAAAAGGAGAATATTCCACTAGAAAATCTACTAATTGTTACGGATGATTTAGCTCTTCCTTTTGGAACGTTAAGGTTGAAGGGTAAGGGTTCTGATGCAGGTCATAACGGTCTATATAGTATTCAAAATGAGTTACAAACACCTAATTATCCTAGACTTAGATTTGGTATATCTGCTGATTTTTCTGAAGGGAAACAGGTGGATTACGTTTTAGGTACTTGGTCTGAGGAAGAAAATGAAAAACTTCCCGAAAGAATCGAGAAGTTTTCTAAAGCCGCTTTATCATTTGTCTTTGCTGGTATTAATAATACCATGTCGAGTTTCAATGGAAAATAATCAAAATGGTAATGTGTGGTTGATGACCAATTGAAGTTGGTTTCGCGAACTATTTTTCGTCGACTGATTCATAACTCCGAGTTCTAGCTTGAGGTCCTTTGAAGCAACAAAACCGAAGGCTCCATAGATGCGGTTTCTATCAAAGGCATCTTTATATGGCACCAAAAAAATTTCGTTATAAAAGGAAATGAAAAGAGTGTTAGGGGTGAAGCTTTTTGAATTTAAAGGATAGTTGATCCCTAGAAAGTACCGTCCTCTCATTTTGAAATCGTCTTCTAAGAATCTTTCTTCCCACCTTAGTCGATGCTGGATAGATAATGAACCCAATTGATGTCTATGGATATATTGCTGATAGATTCTATGTTCAGTATTATTGACTTTTTGTAGGTCGTTGACATAATTTTCTGAGTAGATATAGCTGTAGCCTAACAACAGATTATCATTTTTTTCCTTTAGGTTGATCCCTAGTCCTGTACGAAGCAGTATTTGCTGTACGTCGCCTATGTCATAATTTCTAAATTGCGCTTCAGTCCACCAATTCCATTGATTATTAATTGGATGGTCTGAGAAATAAATGAACCAGTTTCCAAGTTGATTGCTTTGTGCCGCTGCTATATTGTTTAAGAAAATAAAAAGGGTTAATATTATTTTTTTCATAGTTGTAAACAATAAAAAAGGAACCAGAAAAAAGCTGGTTCCTCGTTTTTAAAAATAATTAATAACTTAGTTAGGGAATCAAATTTTTGTTGGTTGCTTTGCTCATCATCCAGCTAGAATTTGTTAAGTCATAAATTTTTTGGATATCGGCAAGTATTTTTTCGAAATCTATTTCTAAGTCGATAAGCTTACCTGTTTTAAGGTCGAAAACCCAACCATGAACAATAGGGTAATGGTCTAAGATATATCTTTCTTGTACGCAAGCCATTTTGATGACATTGATACATTGTTCCTGAACGTTAAGCTCTATTAATCGATTATACTTTGCATGTTCGTCTTCTATGGAGTCTAGCTCTTCTTTATGCAATCTATAGACATCTCTAATGGTTCTTAGCCAAGGATTAAGTAATCCGAAATCCTCAGGAGTCATGGCTGCTTTAACACCTCCACATCCGTAATGTCCACATACGATGATATGTTTTACTTTGAGATGAGAAACAGCATATTCGATTACCGCTGTCGAGCTCATATCCAAAGTGTTAACCACGTTAGCGATGTTTCTATAAACAAAAACTTCTCCTGGCTGCATTCCCATTAGTTCTTCCGCAGTTGCTCTAGAGTCAGAGCATCCGATGTATAGGTAGTCTGGTGACTGACCTGCTGCAAGTTTATCAAAAAAGCTAGAATCTTCTCCTAGTTTTTCTTGGATCCACTTTTTGTTGTTTTCAAATATTGTTTCGTATGATTTTCCCATGATGATTATGATTTTAATGTTAGGTTAAGAAAACAATGTCGTTTTTTTGTTCTCTTGTGAATTTAGTGAAATTTAATGAATTTAAATTGCTCTTTTATGATCAATTTTAATGTGAGAGTGTTGATCGTTTTCAGCGTCTCGATAATTTTGTTTGAATCCTTTCAGTACAACCGTAATGTTAGCTTCTTTGGCTCTAACGTTGGCAAAATCCTCAATCAGTTCTAGGATGTCATGCGCAATGTATTCGGTTCTTGAAGCATCGATGGTGACTTTAGAGTTTTCTTCAATGTTTTTCAAAGTTTTTTTGATAGCGGCTTTATTAAGGAATGAAACTTCTTCCGAAAGGTCGATTGTGATTTCGTCGGCACCTTCCAATTCTTGTCTGCTATAATAATATGCTCGCTTCATATTTCCTTGAAGGATGTAATAAATCGAAATAGCCAAACCAATTCCTACACCTTTTAACAAGTCAAATACAACTACTGCAATCACTGTTGCTAAAAATGGAATGAACTGTCTTAATCCTTTTTTCCAAAAATGTTGAAGTTTAACTGGATTTGCAAGTTTATACCCTACAATAAGTAATACTGCTGCTAAAGTTGCTAGAGGTATTTTGTTAAGTAAGAATGGGATTGCCAGAACGCAAACTAATAATAACGCACCATGAATGATGGTGGATAATTTGGTGGTAGCTCCAGCGTTACTATTCGCTGAGGTTCTAACCACTACAGAAGTAATAGGAAGCCCGCCAATTGCTGCACTGATAAGGTTACCGATTCCTTGTGCTCTAAGTTCTTGATTGGTATCCGTAATTCTTTTGTGAACATCCATTTTGTCGGCTGCTTCAATACATAAAAGCGTTTCAATAGAAGCGACTACTGCAATGGTAGCACCCGCAAGCCATACCTGATAATTCAGGAATCCAGAAAAATCAGGGAATACTACTAGGTTTTTGAAATCATTAAAGGTCTGAGGAACCGGCAATGAAACCAAATGTTCTGATTTTATTTCTAATGAACTTCCCTTGAGAAGTTCGTTAACAATGATACTGACAACCACTGCGAAAAGTGCTCCAGGAAGTAGTTTGAGTTTCTTTAGGAAGTCTACTTTATCCCACAATATCAAAATAAAAAGTGAAATAACGGTAATGATAATCGCTCCGAAATGAACAGCATTAGAAAGATTTTGCATGTAAACACCAAAATCAAAGGATTCGCTGAACAAAGCCATATTTCCTTCGAAATCTTTATCATAACCCAAAGCGTGCGGAATTTGTTTTAGGATGATGATGACTCCAATTCCGGCAAGCATTCCTTCAATCACATTATTAGGAAAATAGCTGGAAATACTTCCTGCTCTGATGATTCCAAGAACAATTTGGATAAGTCCCGCGATAATTCCCGCGCAAAGGAAAATTTCAAAAGTTCCTAATTTGGTGATATAGTCCAATACAATAGCGGCTAATCCAGCGGCTGGACCGGATACCGAAAGGTGCGAGTTACTGAAGAAACCGATAACGATACCTCCAACAATTCCAGCGATAATTCCAGCGAGCGGTGGTGCTCCAGAAGCTAATGCGATACCTAGACATAGTGGTAATGCTACAAGAAATACTACTACTCCAGATGGAAAATTCTCTTTGAATCCTCCCATAAGATTTTTTGCTTTTTCCATAATTGAAAATATTGCTTTCGGACTGACATAACAATCCGGTTTTTATTTGAATAAAAAAAACTGAAAACAAGTGTAGAATTCTTCGATCGTTGTCAAAAAATTCTTGTTCAAAAAATGAAATTAAGCCTCAGGTGGGGGCGAAAAAATAGTGAGATGTGGATCCAAATAAGTTCTCTCGTTAACGAGAAAATACAATGTTGGATTTTCCTCAGGCTCAGTGAATTTGATATAATCTAGAACATCTAAGGTTTTCGGAATAGTCTTCTCAAAAATGGTTTGAGAATAAGAGTTGTGGTTTTCTTCTTCTTCAACAATAATTGTATTCATCGGTGTATCCCAACCAAAAACAGCAGCAATACCTGGTAATGCTTCGAAATTGATAAAAATTACTAAAACGATGATATTCAAAAACCTCATTTGATATATTGAAGTTGCAAATATAAGTTGCAAACTATTTAAAAGCAATAAAATTATAGATTTTGTCTAAATTTTAACAAATTTTAATAATCGATATCTATTTAGTTGTGTTTAATTTTAATTAAAAATTGAAATTACGTGGAGAAAAAATCTATGTTTAGAATCAAATTTTGTTATTGATATATCCTTCCGTTGCATTGTCATTAGAAGTGATAACCGCAGGGTTTCCAACAACAACGGAGTTGGAAGGAACATCGAAGTTAACATACGCATTAGGCGCAATGAGAACATTGTCGCCAATGGTTATTCCACCAACAACTACAGCATTTGGGCCAATCCAAACTTCGTTTCCAATCGTAGGAAATCCTTGATTTTTTCCTCGATTCTGTTGTCCGATGGTGACGCCTTGTGCGATATTGACGTTTTTTCCAATTTTTGCGTTGGGATTAATTACTAGACTTCCCCAATGACCAAGATAGAAGCCTTCTCCAATTTGGGTTTCTGGATAAATTTGGAAACCATATTTAATTTGATGATGGCGCAAAACCCATCTCCAAAAAATTCCATGAATTGATTTTTTTTTGCTCTGTTGGCATTTTCTTAGAAGATAAACATAATGCAAATTAGGATTAATGCATTTTGCTATAATCTGAGAATTAGAAAGCCATTTTCCACTTTCTCGATAGAAATCTTTTTGAATGATGGTTTTATCTGACATAAGACAAAGGTAAAAGATTAAACGGTATCCATGATTTCCATGATATGTTTAACAGAATTTTCTAGGTTGAATGGCATTTTGTAACCATTAAGCTGTTCTTGATAGGAGGCGAAACTCAAGCGGTTTTCCATAGCCTTTTTCATTCCCTGATAGATTCCTTCTTCGGAGTTTTCGACAATAAGGCCAAGTTTTCCGTTTTCTAACATTTCACGAACACCAGAAACATCTGTTGCAATAATATTTTTCTTCAAAGTAATTGCTTCAAACAGCACGGTTGGAAATCCTTCGTATCTCGAACTTAAAACATAAAAATCAGCTTTTTTGTAGTAAGGATAAGGATTGTCAGTGAATCCTAACATGGTTGCGGTTTGATCAACTCCTAATGAAGATTTCAGTTTTTTGATGTTTTCAAAATCATATCCATCACCCACAATGATGACTTGATGCGGAAAGCCTTCGTCTAGAAGCCTCTTATGAACTTTCAATAATCTGTCAAAACCTTTTTGAGGAAAAACCGTTCCAACAGAAATAAAAGTTGGTTGTTGGTTGTTTTCCTGTTTCAAAATATCTTCTACAAAAGTCCCCTTTGGGGATTTAGGGGCTTCTGCTTTTTCCAATATTTCTTCGGTATCTAAAGGATTGTAGATTCTTACAATTCGGTTTCTCTCATCATCTGTTTTAGCGAGATTTTCAAAATCTTTTTGGATATGTTCTGAGATAACCATGATTTTATCAAACCCGAAAAATTTTCTAATCTCCTCATCTGTATAATTATGAAATTCAGTTTTTCTTAAATCATTGTGTATCCACATGATTTTTTTGGATGATTTCTGAGGTGAATTTAGAATTTCGTCGCGGAAACCATGTATTGCAGCAAATTCAATATCATATTTCTTTCCTTTAAGAATATACTTATAAAGAAGCTGTGGATATTTTTTTAGAAGTTTTTGATAAACCACTCTGTAAGCTTTCTGAGGGATATCTTGAGGTCGATTGGTAGTAATCATTTCACCTTTATTAAGGTAAAATATTTTAATCCAAGAGGGGACTTCAGCTAGATATTTCCCAGAATATAAATTCAGCAATAGGTCGATTTCGTACTTGTCTTCTGGAAGATTTTTGAGAAAGGTTACCAAAACTTTTTCTGCGCCACCATGACGCAGAGAACCAATTCTGATAAGGATTTTCTTTTTCATTATTTGATTTTCCTCGCTTTTTTGTACTTATGAGGTAGGTTAGCCTTAATATATTCGTCCAATTTTCTCTTGTCAGATTCTAATTCTCTTGGGTACTCAGTATTGTTGCTGAGTACAATATCTCCATAATCTTCGATGGTACAAAGAAATTGAGCAGGATTTCCGATAAAAACGCTGTTGTCGGGCATGGATTGGGATAAGGTAGAATTGGCCCCCAAGATGCAATTGTTCCCAATCTGAACATCTTGTGTGATGACACAGTTAAGACCAATGGTACAGTTATTTCCGATTTTGATTCTGCCAAAAATTCTCGCGTCTTCATACCCCGGAAGTCTTCTAAGAAGAGTAGTAGTTCCGCCATGATTGACGAATCTCACACCGGCTGCAATGTTGACATTATCACCAATTTCTATAAGAAAAGGCTCTGTTCCGAAGTAGACTTTATCAGGCATATTAAAATT
>NZ_JBYVEB010000026.1:0-34298 GCF_058117085.1 Chryseobacterium sp. CG10_8
TATCTGCAAATACTTCTACTGTATGCAAGTAAGAGCCAAGGTTCGTACAATAATCACTGGAGTTAGTTGTCCATTCACCTGAACTAAAAGTCGTTGTCGGTTGCTGAACGCTATTCAGTCGATACAAAGAAACATTTCCATTCCCATTACTAACTCCCTTTGCACCAACACAATCAACTGTAGTTGAAGCATTGTAGGCTAATTCGAAATATTGAGAACCCGTAAAAGTCATCGGAGGAGAATTAGTTACAAATTTTGCTTGATTAATAGGAAAACAAGAGAAAGTCGCTTCTGGATGAATAATGACAAAAGTCTCTCCATTACCCACTTTTCCAGCTAACTGAAAACTATCCGTGAAGTAATAATTACCACTCGTACTATTATAAAACTGAACATTTAGATTGTATCGATCTAAACTTACTTCATGCCCCGTTTTATTCGTAATTTCAATGGCTTTGTTGTTTGAGCTTCCTTCCAAATATTTGGTAATCATCAAATCTTTTGCAAAACCGTCTGATGCCAAAGTCGTTGCGCTTACCATATTACTTGCCGTTGATTCAAGATATCCGTTATCATAAGCTTTGACAGTAAAGGTATAGCTTGTAGATGGTGTTAAATGGTCAATTGCAATGCTTGTCCCTTTGGTCATTGCAATAGGAGTCGTACCTCCATTGACGTAGATTTTATATCCAATCACATCGGTATCTGTACTCGCCGTCCAACTGAGATTTACAAAATATGCATTTTGTTGGGTAGCTGTCAAGTTGGATGGAGCCATTGGCGCAGCCGTATCTGTGGTAACATTCCAAATCAAATCAACCCAAGACGGATTATCAATAAAGGGATTTCTGTTCTTCTGGATACTATAGACAATATTATTTCTGTCAATTTCCCTTTGAGAGACCGGATCAAGGGTATTCCAATTTCTTAGCATTTGGATGTAAGCTGCGTCAAATCCTCTTTCTTCTGTTCCATCTAACGGTGTTTCATCATTGGTAACAGCAGTACCCGTATAATAGTTAAAAGAATTCAGCTTGCCTTCATACCTCACGATAAAATACAACAATGCTCTCGCAATATCCCCTTTGAATTCATTAATAGGCTCATATACACGCCCTGTATAATCATAACCTGGGGTTGCATCATTACCTATTTTCGACCCATTGGTAAAGTTATAATACGTCGTTGCCCCTGCAACTCCATATGGATAATTACTCCGCAACTGATTAATTCTTGCATCTACGGGAATCACTGTAAAAAGATCAGCATACATAGGATAATTACCTATACTTCCAGTACTAAAAGTACTTTGTGGCATCATATGCTCCCTGTTGATACCCTGACCTTCAGCACTGACCGAGCCACCAGCAATCTGAGTAGCATCATATTCATAAGCATCTGCTCCTGTCGGATTTTCTGAATAGATATCTAACAAAATATATTTTGTTGTTCCTGACACAGAATCAAAATAAGGATTATTAGCTGCAGTATGGTCATAATAAATATCCTTGTCGGTCTGC
Organism: Chryseobacterium sp. CG10_8; assembly: GCF_058117085.1. NCBI lineage: Bacteria > Pseudomonadati > Bacteroidota > Flavobacteriia > Flavobacteriales > Weeksellaceae > Chryseobacterium > Chryseobacterium sp. CG10_8. The sequence goes on from NZ_JBYVEB010000026.1 coordinate 1,521, forward strand.
TTGTAAAGCTCTTTAAGATCATTATAGTGATAACTATATCCAGTGAAAATAATTTCTTTAAGTTTTGATTTTAAAGCATATCCTGTAAGACCAGAAGTTCCATCATAATATCCTGTTGGAGCCTGCGAATATGAGGAAATATACGCTGCAACAGCACAAAGAAGTATCAATTTTTTCATCAACTTTCTATTTGTTACAAAGGTAGTCAACTTTTGATGTAGATTAATTTCAGCAATGTTAAATATCATTTTTTGTGGATAAAAAATTAGATTTTCGTACCTCCTTCTAATTGATTATATTTGACCAAATAACAATCTATACACATGGAATTAGAACTTAATCTACAAATGATTGCCGAAACCGCGAGAGATTTCGCTGAAAAAAATATTCGACCTAATATCATGGAATGGGACGAAAGTCAAACTTTCCCGGTTGAACTATTCCACCAACTTGGTGAAATGGGATTTATGGGAATTGTAATTCCGGAAAAATATGGAGGATCGGGATTAGGTTATCACGAATATGTGAGTATTTTGGATGAAATTTCGCAAGTTGACCCTTCTATCGGTTTATCCGTTGCAGCACATAACTCACTTTGCACCAATCATATTTATGAATTCGGTGACGAAGAACAAAGAATGAGATGGCTTCCACAATTAGCTTCGGGTAAGGTGATTGGAGCTTGGGGACTTACAGAGCACAATACGGGTTCTGATTCAGGTGGAATGAGCACAACTGCAGTTAAAGATGGTGACGCTTGGGTGATCAATGGGGCCAAAAACTTTATTACCCACGCTATTTCGGGAGACATTGCTGTGGTAATGACCAGAACGGGAGAAAAAGGTGCTAAAAATAATTCGACTGCATTTGTTTTAGAAAAAGGAATGCCTGGATTTTCTTCAGGTAAAAAAGAAAATAAATTAGGAATGCGTGCTTCCGAAACTGCAGAATTAATTTTTGACAATGTTAGAGTTCCTGACTCTCATCGTTTAGGTGAAGTTGGTTCTGGATTTAAGCAGGCTATGAAAATATTAGATGGCGGTCGTATATCTATCGCTGCCCTTTCTCTTGGGATTGCAAGAGGAGCTTACAAATCAGCTTTGAAATACTCAATGGAGAGACACCAATTTGGAAAATCAATCAACCAGTTTCAAGCTATTAACTTCATGTTAGCTGATATGGCAACAGAAGTTGACGCTGCCGAATTATTGATCAGAAGAGCTGCTGATATGAAAAACGCAAAACAAGTCATGACCAAAGAAGGTGCAATGGCAAAATTGTATGCTTCTGAAGCTTGCGTAAGAATTGCCAACAATGCGGTTCAGATTTTTGGAGGTTATGGCTATACCAAAGACTTCCCTGCTGAAAAATTCTACAGAGATTCCAAGCTTTGTACGATCGGAGAAGGAACTTCAGAAATCCAAAGGTTGGTTATAGGAAGAGAAATCTCAAAATAATTCCAACAAAATATTACACCATAGAAAACACCGACATTTCGGTGTTTTTTTATTTAGACACTTTTCATGAATAGTTTGCGGGGTAATTTAATTTTATTGAATGTCAGTTTTCGATAATAGCATTGTATTTTCTATCTTTGTTTAAATTTTAAATTTAATGGACAAAATCGACAGTCTGAATCAAGTAGCCGAATTTCATAGAACCTTTAACGCACCCATTTTAGAAACTCCACAGATTCCATCTCAAGAAAGATGTAAGCTAAGAGTATCTTTATTACAGGAAGAACTTAATGAGTTACAACAAGCAATCAATGATAATGATATTGTGGAAATAGCCGATGCTTTGTGTGACCTTCAATATGTATTAAGCGGTGCAGTTTTGGAATTTGGTTTAGGTGATAAGTTTGTTGAACTCTTTAACGAAGTTCAGCGCTCTAACATGTCAAAGGCTTGCGAAAATGAGGTGCAAGCTCAAGAAACTGTCGAAATGTATTTAGAAAAAGGAGAAGATTCTTTTTATGAAAAATCGGGTGACAAATTCAATGTTCATCGTAAGTCAGATCACAAAGTTTTGAAAAATAAATATTATTCACCGGCTAACCTTAAAGCCATTTTAGAAAAGTAAAACATGAAAAGAATTAAAATAATTTTGTCAGTAGTGCTTATGGCATTTGCAATGCAATCTTGCAGCTCTCAAAAAGTAGTGCTTAATCGAGAAGTTTATAATAGCAAGGACGGAAAAATGTTATTAGGACAACAGTCGATTGATCAGTTTCAAAAGGAACCTTATAGTGAATGGTATAATAAGGAATACAACGAGTACCAAATGGATCAGACGGCACTTGCGCAACTAAAAAAAGAAAAATTAACATCATATAACATCACTGTTTTTTTAGGAACATGGTGTGAAGATAGCCATAGAGAGTTTCCACGGTTAATGAAAATTCTTGATGCAGTTAACTATCCTGCTGGAAGATTAGAAATCATTGGTGTTAACCGAAAAAGAGAATCTCCAGGAGGCGAAGAAGGACAACGAAATATTCAATTAGTTCCAACAATTATCGTTTACAAATACGGAAAAGAATTAGGTAGAATTATTGAATTCCCTAAATCAGGATGGTTGGAAAAAGACTTATTAGAAATCATCACTAAAGAAGAATCTGTTCCAAAAGATACTTCTAAATAATCAATAACCATGGTCAATAAACTGGGATATGTATTTTTAGGCATTATCATCGCCGCTGTCTTGTTCTTTTCTTTGAAAGGTATTTTCAAAATTTCGGATAAGAAAGACACTAATGATTATTATGTCTTGACGAATCAAATCTCCAAAATGAACAAATTGGTCGTCATGGAACAGGATTTCTCGACTTTGCAAAAGACTTCTGTCTCCTATGAATTCTTGGGAAACAAAGTATCAGAAAACAACATTATGACCTACACCAAGACCAACGCTCAGGTTTCTTATGATCTTAATAAGATGAAGTTGGACGTGGATTCCATTGGAAAGAAATTAATTATAAAATCTCTTCCGCAAGCTGATATTAGGATTACTCCAAGCGTCGAAATTAAGTCAATCGACGATTCCTTCTTTAACAGAGTGGATGACGAACAAATTAAAAGCGTTACCCAAAAAGCTAAAGATCATGCGATAAAAACGGTAGATCAGAAAAAGCTTATTGAAGAAGGTAGCAAACAATTACTGGAAAACCTTAATACGATATTCGTTTTAGCAAAAGCTTTAAATTACGAAATCGTTGATGAAACAGGAAAAATCAATCCAAATCAATTGTGATTCGACCACTAAAAAATTCCGAAACATAGTTTTCGGAATTTTTCTTATATAGATTGATTGAAGTCATCGAAATTCCTTATTTTTGCAAATCATTAATTTTAAAAATCACTATGATTAAGATCACTCTTCCAGACGGAAGCATTAGAGAATACGAAAGCGGAGTAAGTCCTTTGGACATTGCAAAATCCATCAGTGAAGGATTGGCAAGAAATACCATTTCTGCGATGGTTAATGACCAGCAAGTAGAAGTAACCACTCCTATTACGACAGATTCTACGGTGCAACTACTGACTTGGAATGATGATTTGGGGAAAAAAGCATTTTGGCATTCATCTGCTCACCTTTTGGCTCAGGCAATTTTAGAATTCTATCCTCATGCAAAGTTGACCATTGGGCCAGCCATTGACAACGGATTCTATTACGATGTTGATTTCGGTGACGATTCTTTAAGCGAAAAAGATTTCGAAAAAATCGAAAAGAAAATGCTTGAAAATGCTAAAAAAGATTCAACTTTCAAGCTATACCCTATTTCTAAAGCTGAAGCTTTGGAAGAATATAAGGACAACCCTTATAAAACCGAATTAATAGAAAATCTTCAAGACGGAGAAATCACGTTTTGTACTCACGATAATTTCACCGACTTATGTCGTGGAGGACACATTCCCTCAACTGGAATTGTAAAAGCAGTGAAGATTCTTAATGCAGCAGGAGCTTATTGGAGAGGTAACGAAAACAATCCTCAGCTAACAAGAGTCTATGGAATATCCTTCCCTAAACAAAAAGATTTGACCGAATATTTGGAAAGATTAGAGAAAGCAAAACGTCGTGACCACAGAAAATTAGGAAAAGAATTAGGTATTTTCGCATTCTCAGAAAAGGTAGGTGCTGGTCTTCCACTTTGGTTGCCAAAAGGTACTGCTTTGAGAAAAAAATTGGAAAATTTCTTATCTGATGCTCAGAAAAAAGCAGGTTACGAATTTGTGATGACTCCGCATATTGGTGGAAAAGAACTATATGTAACTTCAGGACACTGGGACAAGTATGGAGCCGATTCTTTCCAACCTATTAAGACTCCAAATGAAGGGGAAGAATTCATGCTAAAACCAATGAATTGCCCTCACCACTGTGAGATTTATAAAGTGGGACAATGGTCGTATAGAGATTTACCAAAACGTTATGCAGAATTCGGTACTGTTTACAGATATGAGCAAAGTGGAGAATTACATGGATTGACTAGAGTAAGAGGATTTACTCAGGATGATGCGCATTTGTTCTGTACCCCAGATCAATTACTAACTGAGTTCGAGAATACCATTGATTTGGTAATGTATGTTTTCAAAAGCTTAGGATTCGAAGATTTTGTAACTCAAGTTTCACTTCGTGACCCTGAGAAAAGAGAAAAATATATTGGTTCTGACGAAAATTGGGAGAAAGCTGAAAATGCAATTATCACTGCTGCTGCTAACAAAGGTCTAAAAACTGTTGTAGAATTTGGAGAAGCTGCATTCTACGGTCCTAAATTGGATTTCATGGTGAAAGACGCCTTAGGAAGAAGCTGGCAATTAGGAACCATTCAGGTGGATTACAATTTACCGGAGAGATTCGATCTTTGGTACACTGGTAATGACAACGAAAAGCATAGACCAGTGATGATTCACAGAGCACCATTTGGCTCTATGGAAAGATTCATCGCTATTTTGCTGGAGAATACAGCAGGAGATTTCCCTCTATGGCTGGCTCCAGACCAGTATATAGTGCTTCCGATTTCTGAAAAATATGTGGATTATGCAAAAAAAGTTTCACAATTATTAGAAAATCACGATATTAGCGGTCTAATTGATGATCGTAACGAGAAAACAGGTAAGAAGATTAGAGATGCAGAGATTGCAAAATATCCTTTTATGCTGATTGTCGGTGAAAATGAAGAACAAAACGGAACTGTTTCCGTAAGAAGACGTGGTGAAGGAGATTTAGGAGCAATGGATGTTCAGGACTTCATCAACTACTTTAAAAAAGAAGCCAACACGGGTTTTGAATTTAAATTAAATTAAGAAAAAACCTAAAATTAAAATTAACTTTAAAATTTACAACTATAGCACAGAGATTTAACAACCGAGGCCCAAGACGTCCGATTCAGAAGGAGGACGCACATCAAATTAATGACAAGATTCGCGCTAAAGAAGTGCGATTGGTGGGCGATAATGTAGAAGCAGGAGTTTATCCTGTTGCCAAAGCAAGACAAATGGCACAAGACCAAGAATTGGATCTTGTAGTAATTTCCGACAAGGCAGAGCCTTATATTGCTCGTATATTGGACTACAAGAAATTCTTGTACGAACAGAAGAAAAAGCAAAAAGAGCTTAAAGCAAAACAAGTAAAGGTGGTTGTAAAAGAGATTCGTTTCGGACCTCAGACTGATGACCACGATTACGAATTCAAGAAGAAGCATGCTGAAAAGTTTTTGGAAGAAGGATCCAAATTGAAAACTTACGTATTCTTCAAAGGACGATCTATCATCTTCAAAGATCAGGGAGAGATTTTGCTATTAAGACTTGCTCAAGACCTAGAACATGTTGGAAAAGTAGATCAAATGCCTAAATTGGAAGGAAAGAGAATGATTATGATGATGAGTCCTAAGAAATCGGTTAAATAAAACATTAATACTATAATTCTTGATTCTAAAAAGGATTAAAATTAACCAAAATAAAAAAGAGATTCTTTTCAGTAAGAGTCTCTTTTTCTTTTTCAACAGTCTGCCACTGTTTTAGTGAAATTTCAAAAAATTGACATTTTTCATGTCAATAATAAAAAAACTAGACGAAAATGCAATGTAAATTTGATGCGTCAATTTTTTTACATGAAAACTTCAAAACTATTATCAACACTGTTGATTTCTTCATGTGCTTTCCTATCTGCACAAACCAAGCAAGATTCACTTAAAGCCCCTGATGCTCCCAAACCTGAAAAAGCCAAATTGACTTTTCTTGATAAAAAAGCTACCGTGAGAGTATTTCTAATTGCAGACTACGCTTCCTCGCTTACAGATGACGTTGATATTACCGGTACCAATAATGCCGCTAATTCTAGTAATGGATTTTACCTCAAATATGTTCGTATCAATGGACGATACAATATCAACAAGAAATTACTCATTCAAGTATTGGTTAACTTAGCCGATTTCAATAGTGACCCTAAGAGTAAAGTCTTGGAGATTGCCTCACTACGCTGGAACGGTAGCCCCTACTTCAACTTTCAAATGGGACAATTTCGACCCTATTTTGGATTGGAAGATATGTATCCTGCAGAAATTATGAAAAGTAACGCTTGGAGTAAGCAATATAGCTTAATGAGCAAAGATAACTGGCAAAGTTTTCAACTTGGCGCCGCCATCATTGGTTCCTTATCCGAAAAGAAAATTCCATTAAGATATTATTACACCATCTATAATGGTAATGGTAAAAATCAGACTCAAGATAATGATGATGTGAAAAATCATTCTTTCCGTTTGGAATATGATATTATCAAAAACTTACAATTAGGCGGTAATGCTGCTTTTACAAAAATTGATTCTCAAGGCGCAAGTATTTATGGAGTAGATTTACAATATTCTAAACAACTTTCTGAAAATTGGAAATTAGATATCAGTACCGAGTATAAAACAGGGACTAACAATCAAGCTTTCAGAGCAAGCACAGCAACAAACAAAAATGTAAAAGACTTTGCAATGGAAGGTTTCTATTTCACTCCTTCTGTTGCTAGAAAATTAAATAGCGATATCGAAAGTTTCATCGAATTTTCTTGCAGATATGAGTATTTGCAGGAAGTGAAGCATGGCAATCCCGGAAGGATATATACCCCTATGTTAAGTTATGTTATTGGTAATGAATATACCTCAAAGATTTCACTCGTGGGTATATTATCTGATTACAATACTAATGTTGCTGGTACATCTCAATACGACTCCAATATTGTTCTGCTACAGTATCAACTTAGATTCTAAGTACCAAGGTCAACCTCAAAGTGCTGCTCGTAATATTAATCGTTAGATTGGGCACATAATTACTGCTCATTTCTGATGATGACAGACCATTAGGATTTTAGAAAGAAATGAAGGTTCAAATTTTTCCAACCTTTGGGACACTTACCGAAGCTACTGGAACTTAGATAAAATTACATTTGCATCGCCAAAAATAAAGTACTAAATTTGCAAACTTATTGATAACAGATAAACAAAAAAGCAGAACAATGCCAAAATTAAAAACGAAATCAGGGGCTAAAAAGCGTTTTGCTCTTACTGGAACAGGTAAGATCAAAAGAAAAAATGCTTATAAAAGTCACATTTTGACTAAGAAGGAAACTAAGCAAAAGAGAAATCTTACGCAAACTTCTTATGTTGCTACTGTGGACGAAAAAAGTGTTAAGCGTCAATTAGCTATCAAGTAGTTTTTATAAATCTATATTCGGTTTATAAGAATTCAACAAAATTCATTAAAAAAGTTAACCCTGAATTGGTGCCCAAAAGTATACTGAAATAAAGTATCGCACAATTCAAAAAAACAACAACATTATGCCAAGATCAGTAAATTCAGTAGCGTCTAGAGCGCGAAGAAAAAAAGTAATGAAGCAGGCTAAAGGTTTTTTCGGTAGAAGAAAGAACGTTTGGACTGTTGCAAAAAATGCTGTGGAAAAAGCAATGCAATATGCTTACCGCGGTAGAAAAGAGAAGAAAAGAAACTTCAGAGCTCTTTGGATTGCCCGTATCAATGCAGGTGCTAGAGAACACGGAATGTCTTACTCTCAATTTATGGGAGCTCTTAAAAAGAACAACATCGAGCTTAACAGAAAAGTTCTTGCAGACCTTGCAATGAACCACCCTGAAGCTTTCAAAGCTGTTGTAGATCAAGTAAAATAAATTGTAAATCTTTTGTTATCAATAATCTAATCCTGAGAATACTCAGGATTTTTTTTACATTTGATTTTTTATTTTAATTATGAATAAAATACTAGGAACACTAGCAATTATCTTTTTAGGACTTTCAGTCAATGCACAGAGTTTTATCCAAGCTTATCAAGATAGAGCGAATCAGGTGACTCAATCCCATATCAACACTTATTTGCAAGAGTTTGTAAGCTACGGCGTGAAGACTACTGGTTCTGCCAACAACACCAATGCTCTCAATTGGTTAAAAGCTAAATATTTATCTTTTGGTTATACCGCTTCTCAAATCGTTGAAGATCCATTTACCTTTGGAACAACAAGCTCCAAAAATTTGGTCGTTACAAAGACCGGAACGCTATACCCCAATACTTATGTGATTGTTTGTGGACACTTTGATACTATTGTTGGAGTTGGTGCTGGAGATAACGGAAGTGGAGTATCGGTCATTCTTGAAATTGCAAGAATCCTAAAAGACGTTCCTACTGAATATTCTATACGTTTCATCAATTTTTCTGGTGAAGAACAAGGATTACGAGGGAGTCAGCATTATGTAAATACTGTGGTCAACGCAACAACACCTAAAATGAGTATCAGAATGGTTTTCAATATTGATCAAGTAGGTGCAAGAGCAGGTCAAACTCATAATACTATCTATTGCGATATTGATCAAGGGTTACCAACAAGTAATAATGCTGCATCTCAGGCTATAACTCAAGAACTAGCGAACTGTACAACACTTTATTCAGCATTGAGTACCGCTTTTGACCCAGCTTATGCTTCAGATTATATGCCTTTCGAAGACAACGGCGAAGTAATTACCGGTTTCTACGAATATCTTGGTGGAAGCAATACCAATACTCATACTTCCGCTGATACTGTTGCTAATTTAGACCCAGTTTATGTATACAATGTAGCCAAAGCTGCCGTTGGAGCAACACAGCATTTCGCTATAGCTTCAACTACTTTGGGAACTGAGGAGGTCTCTGTTAATAATGCTTTGGAATTTGATATCGTTCCTAATCCAGCAAAAGATTTTATTAAACTTGAATTAGGTAGAGAAATTAAAGATTTCCGTTTTGAACTTTTTGACGCAAGCGGGCGTTTGGTTAAATCTACCGAAAACGAAAAGGAAATAAACATTTCAGAAATGCAAAATGGGGTCTACACTGGAACTTTGAATCATGATGGTGAGAAAAAATCAAAAAATATCGTCGTTCAGAAATAGATTAAATGTTCTTAGAAACTTTATTATAAATGCTCATCAAATGATGGGCAATTTTTTTATCATCAAATTTTTGAACAAATTCTAAGCTTTTTTCGGCGCGGCGATTTCTTTCCGATAAATTATCCCATAGGAATTTAATTTTTGCTCTTATATCTCTAACCTGATAAGGGTCAACATATAAGGAATCTGCTCCTCCCGCTTCTGGAAGACAGCTCAGATTACTCGTTATCACTGGCGTTGCCGAATATAAAGCTTCAATAATTGGGATACCAAAACCTTCAAAAAAACTTGGATAGATAAAGATGTCTGCTAATTGGTAAATCGCCGCCAATTCAGTCATCGAAACACCTTCTAGAAACTTTACGTCAATAGGGTTTTTCTTGATTTCTTTCTGAATTTTTGAAAAATATTTTTTTTGCTTTTTACCAACCACCACCAAAGGAATCTGTGAACCTTCTAAAGCTTTTATCACATTCAATAGATTCTTTCTTTCTTCTATTGTGCCTACATTCAGCAAAAAACGTTCGGGAAGTTGATATTTTTCCTTTACAGAAATTAAGAATTCTTCAGAGTACTTTTGTTTGAAAGCCTCATGACATCCTTGATAGACAACCATCACTTTGGATTCTGGAACTTTCAAGAACTCTACAATATCTCTTTTGGTTTGCTCTGATATTGCAATAATTGCATCGGCCGAATGTGCTGCTTTCTTGAATTTCCAAAAATGAATCCTCCTATCAAACCACGAATAATATTGAGGAAACCTCACGAAAATCAGATCGTGAATGGTCACAATTTTTCTGATGGGCGTGTTGTTCCACTTCAAAGGCAGTTCACCAGAAAGTCCATGGAAAATATCAGCACCAATACTTTGAGCGTCCTTCCCCATCTTCATTTGTCTAGTCCACTTCCCTTTCGAAGTTTTTATAAATGTAACATTTTCGAGGTTTAGAATTTCTTTACCTCTTTCGGAATCATTTTTATTGAGTAAAAAATATTGATTTTCAGGAAAATAAGTCGCCATAATTCTCACCAAATCCCGAGAATAGTTTCCCAAACCAGAAGCATTGTGAAAAAAACGTTTGGCATCGTAGGCTATCTTCATCTCCCAATTGTTGTTATAAATTCTTTAAAGGTTCCAAACGAATAATTCTTCGATTTGAGCCAAGTTAGGTAGGTACCAAATCTTTCAACCATTTGGTTTCCAGTATTTTTGAAAGTAAACTTTGGCAGTTGATATTCTGGTTTCGAAATATCAGAAAATTCCCATGGATGAAAGTAGATATTCAAATACCCATCTTTATCTAGTGCATCTTTGGATAGTTTCTTATATAAATTCAAAGGAAAATTGTGAAAGCTTAACCAAAACAACGGAATTCTAAAATTGGGTGTTACAGAAGCTGGAATTTGAAGCAATTTTTCTTCCCAAAAATACGTTCTGGATACTTTCAAATTATTGTAACGACCAGGTAAAAAAGTAGGATTAACCGACGAATTGTAAGTATATCCCGCTTCGTGAACTTCCTTTGCAGGAACATCCATCATTCTAGGCATTCTTATTCCTATAATATTAGTTCCAAAAAGTTCTTCTAACCTTTCCCTTGACTCCTGCAGATGTTTGATTTCAAATTCAGAATGAAACCAAGTATGAGAAGCCAGCTCATGACCTTCCGCGAGTAATCTATCAATCAGGGATTTACTATTTTCTGCAAAAACTGCAGTAGTAAAAAATGTCGCTTTAATTTCATGCTTTTTCAGAAGGTTTAGTATATTTTCCAAACCATTCTGGGACACTTTTATTTGCTCATCAAATGGAATTTTGCCTTTATATTCCAAAGGCATATCGAATTCTTCAATATCAAAAGATAGTAGAACCATTAGAAATTTTTTGTTCGGATTATATAGTTGGGCCTTTGTTTTACTTGTTTAAAAATTTTGCCCAAGTACATCCCAATAATTCCCAGAATAATGAGTTGAAGCCCACCAAAGAAAACAATGGTTATTATCAACGAAGCCCAACCAGAAATTTCGGTTTTGGCAATAAATGCGTGGATGACGTAGATAAGGTAACCCACCACCGAAAATGCAGAAAACAAAAATCCAAGATATGCTGCCAAATACAATGGTTTTACGCTAAAAGCTGTTATCCCTGTAAAAGCGAATTTCATCATTTTCTTTAGATTATAACTACTTTGACCAGCATTGCGTTCTGCTGCCATAAAATCTAAAGAAGTCTGTCGAAATCCCATCCAATTGGTTAATCCCCTCAAAAACAAATCATCTTCAGAAAACTCTTTAAGCGTTTCCACAACTTTAGCGTCCAATAATCTAAAATCCGAATCTCCACCTTTCGTTAAATCAACATCAGAAATTTTTGATAAAATCTGATAAAAAACAGAAGATGTTTTCCTTTTGAAATAACCAATTTCTTTAGGATAAGTCCGATTAGTAAGTACCACATCGTATCCTTGCTCCCATTTTTCAATGAGTTTTGGGATAAATTCTGGCGGATGCTGCAAGTCACAATCCATCGAAATAATTGCATTACCATTAGCGAAATCTATCCCTGCCTTAACCGCTGGTTGATGTCCGAAGTTTCGAGAAAATTCGATGTACTTCACTTCATCATAAATACTGGCGAGCTCTTCTAATTTCTGCTGTGTATTATCTCGACTTCCATCGTTTACAAATATGATTTCAAAACCATAGTTTTGCAAACCCGAAAAAATCTCCTTGATTCTCTGATGAACCACGGATACATTATCCTCTTCATTATGAGCTGGGATTACAATGGAGATTTTTTTCATTTTTGGATTTAATTCAAACTATATTTTTTTTCAAAATCTTGAGTAAGTAATTCGTAAATCACTTTGAACCAAACTAGACAGCAAGGTAAGGCTTTTAAAGAATAAGGAATGATATATTGTTCTTTAACAAATTTTGGAAACAAATCTGACGAACCAAAACAGGTCAGTAAAAGCACAAATACCAGCAATCCAATATCTAAAGGAGTTTTATCCTTCTTCATGAGGAACCACAACATCACACCTGCTACAGCAATAATGAAAGTTGGAGATTCTGAACTAGAACTAAACAACACAATAAACAATAGCGTTGAAGCCAATATCATCAACTGAAACGGTAAGTTTTTATATTGTTGAACTCTTAAATATGGAAGACAGAATAGTACAATTCCCGGAAGAATAAAATACAAACTAGAAATCTCAGGATGTCCAGAAATTCTCCTTACAATCCCCATCATTGAGTAGTCTTGCCTACTGGTTAAAGTATGATTAAGGTCGTCCTTTTCAACCAAGGATTGGTACCAATCTGCGTAAGATTGCAATCCAAAATGCGGACTCGATAACAACATGGGTAACGCAATAAAAATTACGCTTACAACGATGAAAGACAAAATGAACTTCCATTTGTTTTTAACAAAGAAAAATACAGAAAGTCCAGCTATTCCATATATTTTAACAAAAAAACCAATCAGAATTGCTATTACTGATTTGGTTTCTTTTCGTTCATAAACATAAATAGATGAAAGTAAAATTAGTCCGGTTAAAGCTACATTAAATTGCAAACTCACGGCTGCAGTAATGTATTCTTGCAAACACAACCATCCAAAAAAAGCCTTTTTCGCATTAGAAAATGGAAGTTTGTGTATCGCAAAGACAAAAACAGCAACGTTGGCAACATTCCAAAGAACAATACCAATTCCATCTGGTAAAATCGCAAATGGAGCAATCAACACACTGAAAAATACACCGTAATGATTGGAGTCAAAATGTATGTCTGGATATTGTAAATAGATATTGCGCTCTGCAACCGTATTGGTAAATACGTTTCTAAAAATCAAATAATTATTGTACGCCTGAGGCCCCCTAAAATACTTAGAAAGTGCTGTTGCAATGGATACAATAAAATATATCCCAAAAATATATTTGGGATTGGTGATGAATTTTAGAAACGAACTCTTAAACTTTGACATCTTTAGACTGCCACATTATTGTCTCTTAAAGCATCATTAAGAGACGTCTTTTTATCTGTCGATTCTTTTCTTTTTCCAATAATCAAAGCGCAAGGAACCTGGAACTCTCCTGCTGGAAATTTCTTAGTATAACTTCCTGGAATCACTACCGAACGAGCAGGTACTCTTCCCTTAATTTCTATTGGCTCATCTCCTGTTACGTCAATAATCTTGGTAGAACCTGTCAGTACCACATTAGCTCCTAAAACAGCTTCTTTTTCTACATGTACTCCTTCTACAACGATACATCTAGAACCTACGAAACAATCATCTTCGATGATTACTGGGGCAGCTTGTAAAGGCTCCAAAACACCTCCAATTCCTACTCCACCACTTAAATGTACATTCTTCCCAATTTGTGCACAACTTCCAACAGTTGCCCAAGTGTCTACCATTGTTCCGGAATCTACGTAAGCTCCAATATTAACATAAGATGGCATCATAATAACTCCCGGTGCAACATATGCTCCTTCTCTTGCAATCGCATGAGGAACAACTCTCACTCCTTTTGCTGCATAATCTCTCTTCAATGGAATTTTATCATGAAACTCGAAAGGTCCCACTTCTATGGTTTCCATTTTTTGAATTGGGAAATACATAACAACTGCTTTCTTTACCCACTCATTCACTTTCCATCCTTCAGCGGTTGGTTCTGCAACGCGTAATTCTCCAATATCTAATTTCGAAATTACTTCTCTGATGGCTGCTTTGGAATCTTCATTTTGTAACAGATCTCTGTTGTCCCAGATTTGCTCTATGGTTTGTTGTAATGACATCTAATTATTTAATTTAAATTTTAATTATTTACTTGGTGTGCAAATTTACAAAACTCTTCTTGCAAACAAGAATGCCTTGTTCCAATATTTTTCATTTAATGAAGATAAAATCACTCCTTTTGAAGTTGAAGCATGTATAAACACGATTTCACCATCTTTATTAATGGTATGAACGATTCCCACATGTGAAACTTTTGTTCCACCTGAAGTCGCAAAAAAGACCAAATCACCAGGTTTGATTTCCGAAACAGAAATCTCTTTCCCTTGTAAAGCTTGGTCAGCAGACCTACGAGGAAGCTTAATTTCATTCTCCTCATACACTTTACATACGAATCCAGAACAATCTAATCCAGAAGTTGTATTACCACCATATTTATAAGGTACTCCCAGATATTTTTCAGAATCTTGCAGAATAGCATTCATTTCTTTGGAGATATTACCAGAAAAATCAGATTCAAAAGTTTTGAGTCCTTCAGCTTTAGTAACGGTCTTTGTACTCTTTGATGGAGTAACATTTTTTGTACTTCCACACGAGACTAACACTACCAAAACCAAAAAAGTTAATATTATTTTCCTCATTAAATCTCACAATTTTTTTCTTCATTGAAAGCTTCCTCCGTAAAATAAAACTCCAATGTAGAATGCAGTATATCAACATGTTCTAATTCGTGCTTTATTTGGTGACGAATCTTTTCGATTTCCTTCGAATTAAGTTCATTATTAAGGTACAAATGAGCAGTTAAAGCGTTTTCTGTTGTGCTCATTGCCCAAACATGAATATGTTCGACGTCTTTTATTTCTTTAAATTTCAGTATAATTTCTTTGACTTTCTCCATATCAACAGAGTCAGGAACTCCATCCATACTTAGTCTAATACTTTTAGTCAACAAACTCCATGTTCCTAATAAAATGACTATTGCAATAATAATGCTTAATAAAGGATCTATCCAAAACCAGCTGGTGTAATATATTATAACTCCTCCCACCAAAACCCCTACCGAAACTAGAGCATCAGCTAACATATGAAGATAAGCTCCTTTCACATTAAGATCTTTCTCTTGGTCTTTCATAAAAAGCCATGCTGTAATCCCATTAATGAAGATACCTATAAGTGCAACACCTGCAACTATTTTTCCATCTAAAGGTTGCGGATTAATCAGTCTAAAAACCGCTTCATAAACGATAAAACCGACTGCTAAAATCAACAGCAAAGCATTAACTAGTGACGCTAAAATCGTCGCTTTCCGAAAACCATAAGTATATGTTTTTGTTGATTTTCGCTTTAATAACTTCAAGGCAATTAAAGAGATAATGAGACTTGCAACATCGCTCAAATTATGCCCAGCATCAGAAAGCAATGATAAAGAATTATTGAGCATTCCCAAAACAAATTCCACCACAACAAAGCTTATATTAAGCCCAATTCCAATGTAAAATGCTTTGGTTAAGCCTTCTACATTCAAACTATGATGATGGTGTTGATGTTCGTTAGCACCCATTCTAATTACCTATTCTTTAACATCTAATATGGCAAAATCAACTTCTGCATCTAATTTAGGATATTTTCTGTCGGATTGAAAGTATTTGCCAGAACAGTCTATCTCTTTCCATCCTTTTTTTCTTGCCAAATCACCCACTTCCGCAACCATTGGAACGAAGGAAATCTCAGAATCACCATCTTTAATCACCTCTTTATATTGGACAGCTACATCCAAAATACAGTCAAAATCTGTGTTGAGCTTTACATTTCTATAAATCACATCAAAGTGACTTTCTTGATTTTCAGGTATTTGAAAATAATCTTCCCATCCCAAATTACTACCTTCTATTTCTGCAATAGCTTTTAGTCCGTAATAAAAGGCTATAGTGTAGAATCTTCGCGTGTTTTCTCTTTTATAATCGTTCTCATAATGTCCTCCTTCATACAATATCGTAGGAAGACCCATTTTTGTAAAGTTATCACCTGTCGAAGTTGGATAAAATTCGTCGTTATATCTTGCAATATGTTGAGGCATTAGTGGCGTCATTTTCTCCACAATTTTAGAAATTACTGCCATACTTTTCTTTCTATTAGGAGTAATTTCTCTTTCAACATTCTCTGCAGGGGCAAGGAAAGAAAGCGTTGCAGGATGCTCTCGGTCACTAGAAAACAGGGTTCTTTGCTCGTGAAGATTCATTGCATAATCATATTTACCATTAATTGCAATGTTCTTAAGATATGGAAACTCTTTACTAGATTCTCTAAGAAAGTCACGGTTAAGGTCAATATCTAATGCATTTCTCCTCGTCCAAATTTCTGAACCGTCAGGATTAAGCATAAAAATAAAATCTAAGGAAATCTTAGAAAAAAGAGCGTCTTTTTCCTCAGGAAAATCCTTGAGTACTTCCCACATATCCAGCATCGCATGCGTAGCATTGCTCTCATTTCCATGCATTTGAGACCAAGCCAGAACCCTAATAGGACCAGTACCATACGAAAATTTGTATATCGGCTTATCGAGGTAGGAGCGACCTATTTCAGAAATGTAATCGCTGAGATTTCTCTGTAGAAAATCGAACAGCATCTCGGGTAAAATATAACGATTTGGGAAATTAGGATTCTTCTTGTAAAAATTCTCAAAAATCATACAGCACTTTTTTAACTCTGTAAAAATAATTTTTTTTGAGGTTAAAAGCAATTGTTTACGTTTGTAAATTAACTAAACGTGCGAAAATGTCAATTTGTCTGTTGAAAATTTTGTGGATTGAAAATTCTATAACAACAAATCTTATTATGTACATTATCAATTAATTATAATATTTATATCAACTTTTAATTTAGATTTACTTTAACTAGATAGCTCTGTGGAAAACTCCATTTCGCGATAACTTTATTAAACATGAATTGACAGTTTGTATATTGCGTTATTGCATTGTTAACATTTGTAAATGTGAATTTTTCTTACTTAAATAATTCTTAAAAAAATAAAAATTTAGTCAAAATTAAATCATTTAACATTGTATTGACTTAAACTAAAATTTGAATTGAAATTTAGTTGCAATATATAGTGAAGCCCTTTTTATATTATAACAGCCCACAATATGTCATAAAATATCCAATCCTGAGGACGAATTAAGAGGCAATTAATAATAAATACCTTTAGCTTAGAAAAAGTATAAAAAGGTAATTAATCGGATAACTATGCAGTATTATAAAAATGTACATCATTAACGTGGATCAAAAAAAATTAGAGCTATATTTTCGTGACAAAAATAACGAACTAATAATGTGGAAAACCTAAAATATCAACAAGTATAGACTACCATAAATGATCTTAAATATTTGTATCAATTACAACATTTATAATATATTATAAAATCTATCGAAACCATAGCTCTAATTATTAAGTACTTAGAATTTTATCAATTATTTAGAATAGAAATATTTCAGATAATTACCTAGAATTAGAATAATGTTCAAAAAAAAATATCAAGAGTAATCAAGAAAGTTAAAATATGATGAAGAAAGCAAACACAAGAATAGAACAGAGCTTTAAACAATTCGTAAGTAGTTGATTATATTATATTTAATCCTGTTACTTTTGTGAATTTCACTATTTACATTTGTATTTTTACATTTGAAAACAATTTGTTACATTTGTAACTAATAAAAAATTGTTTTTTAACAATGTTAAATGATAGAATTGTAAAAATTATAGAGCACTTTCAACTTACTCCTTCTGAGTTTGCAGAACAGGTGGATGTACAACGTTCCTCTATTTCGCATATCACTTCTGGAAGGAACAAACCTTCTCTTGATTTTTTGATGAAAGTGAAAGAGCGCTTTCCAGACTTGAATTGGGAATGGTTAATTGAGGGTAAAGGTGAAATGCTTCTATCGGATCGAACAGAAATCGAAAATAATGAACCTGTTCAGAAGCCCACCTCTATTCCAGACCTATTCTCCTTAATTGATGAAGATAAGTTTGGAGCAACTGAATCGGAAGATCGACTTCGACCTGAACCCTTGCGAGATTCCCCTATAGCCTCCCCAAGTCCAGAAAAAAATATTTTAAGCGATTCTCAGCGATTAGAGGTTAAGGAAATTCAAAAAGAATCACAAATAATTGATAATCAGCAAAATAAAATAAAGAGGATTGTGATCTTCTACGAAAATGGAAAATTCGAGAGTTTCGAACCTTAAGTCGTATAAAAAGAAAATCCTTTTCAAAAATAATTGAAAAGGATTTTCCATATCTATGAAAATTAAAATTAGTCCACTTGCATTTCAGGAATTTCTCCTTCAACGATTAATTTGGCCTCAGTTGAATTGACGATTTCTTCCACTGAGACTCCAGGTGCTCTTTCTAATAATTTGAGTCCATCTTCTGTTACTTCCATTACAGCAAGATTCGAAACAATTTTTTTAACACAACCAACACCAGTTAGAGGCAACGTACATTCTTTAAGTACTTTGGACTCTCCTTCCTTGTTGGTGTGCATCATTGCAACAATAATATTTTCCGCAGAAGCAACCAAATCCATTGCCCCTCCCATACCTTTCACCATTTTACCCGGAATTTTCCAATTTGCAATATCTCCTTTTTCAGAAACTTCCATTGCTCCCAAAATAGTCAAATCCACCTTCTTACTTCTAATCATCCCAAAACTGAAGGCAGAGTCGAAGAAAGAACCACCTGGAAGAATCGTAATAGTCTGCTTTCCAGCATTGATTACATCTGCATCTTCTTCTCCCTCATACGGAAAAGGTCCCATTCCCAAAACTCCATTTTCACTTTGAAATTCGACCGAAATGTCCTCAGGAACGTAATTGGCCACCAAAGTTGGAATACCAATTCCCAAATTAACATAATAACGATCTTTGACTTCTTTTGATATGCGTTTTGCAATTTGTTCTTTTGTTAACATCTTTTTATTGATAAAGTATTGTTATTAGATATATTGACTTTTAGTAATTTACACTTTTATAATTCCACGAAATCCACGAGCTGCATAGTAAGATTCCGCACCATTATGATATACAAAAACATGATCATATCGCTTGTCTCCAAAAATAGCACCTCCAAGATTCCTAATTTCCGTTGGAGTCTTCAGCCAACTCGATGTTTTGAGGTCGAAATTACCCAAACTTTGTAGTTGATGATACTCTTCTTCCGTAAGAATTTCGATACCCATCTCCTTCGCCATCTCTATTGCAGAATTTCTCGGTTTGTTTTCCTTTCTTTTATCCAAGGCTTCTTTATCGTAACACAAGCTTCTTCTTTCTTTTGGGCTTTCTGCAGAACAATCGCAAAAAATATACGAATCCGTAAATTGATCATAACCAATAACATCAGGCTCCCCTCCCGTTTTTTCCATTTGATAAATAGACCATAGCACAGGCTGGTTATTGTCTAATTTCAGTTGAATTTCTTTCCAATCCAAACCAACATGACGTTCTGGAAATTTCTCGAATCTGACTTTTAGAACATCCAATAGCCCTCCGATTTCTGCTACTGATAGTTCATTATTTTTTGCCATATCTTGAGTTAGTTTCTTTTTCTTACGGTTCTCTGCTCTATCCTTTTTTCAAAAGTATCTCCTTGAAAAATTCTTTGAACCATAATTCCCGGAATATGAATTTCATTAGGATCCAATGTTCCTGGCTCTACTAATTCCTCGACTTCAGCAATGGTAATTTTCCCAGCTCCAGCCATCGGAAAATTAAAATTACGGGCTGATCCTTTAAAAATTAAATTCCCAACGTGATCACCTTTCCAAGCTTTAACAATAGAATAATCAGCTTTGAAAGCGTGTTCCAAAATATGAGGTTTCCCGTTAAATTCTTTTACTTCTTTACCTTCAGCAACTTCAGTTCCGAATCCTGCAGGTGTGTAAAAAGCTGGAATTCCTGCTTGTGCAGCACGACATTTTTCGGCTAATGTTCCTTGTGGAGTAAGTTCTACTTCCAATTCTCCTGATAACATTTGACGTTCAAATTCGGCATTTTCACCAACATATGATGAAATCATTTTTTTGATTTGCCTTTTCTGAAGCAATAATCCCAAACCAAAATCATCGACTCCTGCATTGTTTGAGATACAAGTAAGGTCCGTAACATTACTTTCAACCAAAGCATTAATCGAATTCTCTGGAATTCCGCATAATCCAAAACCGCCTAACATCAAGGTCATGCCGTCTTTTATCCCGCTAATTGCTTCTTGGGCATTCTTTACGCGTTTATCTATCATAAAATTAATTTTTATTGTGCACTCCAAGCTCCGTCTAACGTGAAGGTTGTGCCGGAAACTGTCGTTGCATTTTCTGCTCCTAAAAATAAGGCTATTTCTGCTAACTTCCCAATCGGAACGAATTTTTTTACAGCTTGTTTTTTTAACATTACTTTTTCGACCACCTCATCTTCTGACATACCGTGAGCTTTTGCTTGGTCTTTAATCTGTCCTTCAACCAAAGGCGTTTTTACATATCCAGGGCAAATGGCATTGCAGGTCACGTTGAACGGAGCGCCTTCTAAAGCTAAAACTTTGGTCAATCCAATCACGCCATGTTTTGCGGTAACATAAGCTGATTTGTATTCCGAAGCTCTAATTCCGTGAACGGAAGAGACGTTAATAATTCGTCCAAAATTCTGTTCTTTCATTTTTGCAAATACCGCTCTTGATGCATAAAATACAGAATTCATATTAAGATTAATAATCTGCTGATATTTTTCGATGGGAAAATCTTCTATTGGAGAAACATGCTGTATTCCTGCATTGTTAACCAAAATATCAACTGAACCGAACTTTTCATATGCATAATCAATCATTTCCTGAACACCTTCTGGAGTCATCAGATTGGCGTTGATAAAATCCGTTTTCACATGGTATTTGGTTCCAACTTCTGAAGCAATTTCATTTCCATTGGCTTCAATTCCGTTAAATAAAACGTTATCTCCGTTTTGGGCAAAAGCTTCAGCAATCCCAAAACCAATACCACTTGTACTACCTGTAACCACTACATTTCTTGCCATCATAAAAATTTTAAAAGTTCTTCGTTTAATACATTCGCTTGATCTAATACAATTCCATGTCTCGAATTTTTCACCTCAACAAAATGGGCGTTCGGAAGATTTTCTGTATATTTTTTCTTATACTCAACAGTCGTGTAATCCATTTCGGAACCAATGACTAAAGTCGGTTGCTTTATCAATTCTATTTGATCTCCTAATCCCCAATTCATCAACTGACCGAAGGTATTAAGGTAAGCTGATTCGTCATTTGCGATAACCCTATTTTTAAAATCTTCTCTCCATGCGACTTGAGCATCTTCGGGAAACATTCCATTTGAAATGGTTTCAGCAAGATGAAGAAATCCTTTTTCTTTGATAATTTTTGTTCGTTCTTGAAGAAGGTCAATTCCTATTTCCTTTGCGCTGTTAAAATCGGGTCCTGAGTTAACGATGACTAATTTTTCAACCAATTCTGGATGAGAAATCGCTAACTGAAAAGCGACAGCTCCTCCCATTGAAAATCCAACAAAACTTGCTTTCTTGATGCTCAAAAAGTCTAATAATTGAACAATATCTTCAGTCATTTCTTCGACTCCTTGTTTTTCAGGAATTTTAGTTGATTGACCGTGAGCTCTAAAATCTGGGGCAATTGTTCTAAATTTTTGGGACAAGACTGGGATTTGTAATTCCCAGTCTTGATGAGTAGAACCAAGTCCGTGTAATAATACTACAACGTCCCCACTTCCTTGGTCTTGATAAAATAACTCAATCCCATTAATGCTTGTTAAAGCCATTATGAAAAATCTATTTATTTTTTTTGAAGAAATCGATGTTGTACTTGAACTCTACACTCACAAGTGTTCCGATTACAGGAGATGCCACGAATTCTCTCACTTTAGCATTGAAAAGATTGGTAACATTAGCTCCCACAGAAATTCCGTTGCTGAAATTATATCCTGTGTTTGCATCAACTGTAAAGCCTCCTAATTGTCCGTAGTTCCAAGTTCTTCCGTTTCTTGCATTTTCGATTACATCGTTGGTTCCGTCACCATTTAAATCTTGTGTTTTTGCTGCGATGTTGATTCCAGAAAAGAAATCATACTTTTCAACATATCTTCCGTAAAGCGCTCCGTAAAATTTGTTTTTGTTATAAAGAAATCCAAGACTGAATTTGTTTTTTGGAGTGTTAATTGGTAAATCGGTTTCTAAAACCACACCATCTTTGTTACCATCATTGCTCAAATCATCCTTGTCAATGCTTCTTCCGAAATATGAATAATTGAATTTAGTAGAAAAATTATCTGTCCAATAATAATTAAGTCCTAAATCAAAACCGTACGTTTTAACTTCACCAAAGTTTGAGTATGTTAGTACAAATGCTGGATTAGCTCCTGTAACTTGCGAAATTGGAGTATCGCCCATGTGCGTAACTAATTTTCCTTTTGCAGCGTTCGCAATGTTTAATAATGGTGAGATAAAATCTTTTGAAATATTATAATATCCATTCACATCAACATAAAGCTTATTGTTAAATGTTGCTTTATATCCAGCCTCAAAAGAATCGATGGTTTCTACTTGAAGTTTTTCGATTTTTGTACCGTCAGAAAGGGTAAATCCTTCTCCGTTTCCTAATACTAAACCGCCAAACATATATGCTCTTAAGTTAAGAATTGAAGGAACAGCAATCCCTTTTCCGTAAGTTAAACGAAAGTTTCCGTTTCCAATTTTTTTGGTAAGGGCTGCTTTTGGTAAGAAATTGTTTCCATAGAAATCATGATCATCTAATCTTGCAGCAGCTAAAAGTCCCCATCCTGAAACTAAATCAAATTCCGTCTGTGCATAGAAGCCAAGTTGGTTAACATTAATAACTCCGTCTTGATCAAACAAATAAGTGCCTTTTGAGTTCGCCATATCTCTTTGGAATTGTACACCAGTCGTTAATGTAAAAATTCCCCATTTGTTGTTGTACTGACCTTCCGCATTGAATCTTCGTGAAGCATCTTTGAAGAGCGCACCTCTCTTTAGAGCAACTCCTGCAGTTGGAGAGGCTCCAAACCACTGTTCGTTAAATGATCGATCTCGTGCTTCTTGGTCCGAAAAACCTGCATTAATAAATGAAACGTAGTTTTGAGTTCTCTGGTTCATTGCGTAGGTGTCTTCTGTATTACTCCATGTGTAATAAGAATTTACAAAAAATCTCTTGGCGATATACTTCATTTGAAAAATATCAATCGTCCAATCTTTGATCTGATTTCTTCCTGCACTGGTAACCCCAATCATATTACTGTTACTGTGCCCGTAATATGCGCTTAATTCTGAACTTGAATTAGGTTTATAGAATAGCTTGGTGTTGAATTTGGTGGTGTTAAAATCTCTATCTAAATCCAATTCTGGGTAAGCAGTTGTACC
Source organism: Chryseobacterium sp. CG10_8 (assembly GCF_058117085.1). NCBI lineage: Bacteria > Pseudomonadati > Bacteroidota > Flavobacteriia > Flavobacteriales > Weeksellaceae > Chryseobacterium > Chryseobacterium sp. CG10_8. The sequence continues at coordinate 25,146 of NZ_JBYVEB010000026.1, forward strand.
TACATAGACGGAATCATTATATTCAAATTCTGTCCCTTGAGATCTTTCAAAGTTAAGTTTGTATGCGAATTTTTTTCCGATTGGTTGAGCGTGACGCAAACGGTAAGTTAATACATTTTGATTTCCTCCACCTAATGCAAAAGTAGTTCCTCTATACTTCCATGGATCTTTTGTCAATGTACTTACTAAACCGTTATGAGCATTTGGTCCATATAAAGTTCCGTTTGGTCCTAATAAGATTTCAACTCTTTCTACATCATCTTTAGTAATGGTCGACATCGTTCCGAAAGGAAGGCCCGTTGCAATTAAAGAAGCAACTCGGTCATCGTTCATCTGTAAATTTTTGGAATTGAAAGCAGAATTAAATCCTCTCATATTAATCCCTGTTCCAAGAACTCCACTTCTTACAAAGTCAACACCTTTTTGCCTTGCTGCTAATTCACCAAGATTGAAACTTGGAAATTCCTCAATATCTTTAGCGGAAATGACATTCACAGTTGCGGGAACCTCTGTTACTTTCTGAACTTTTCTATTGGCAGAAACAATAACTTCATCGATTCTGCTGGTTTTAATTGTATCGCCTTTTTGCGCAAAAACAGTAGTAACTGTCAGCAAAGCCGAAAAAAACAGTAATTTTCTCATATCTAATTCTATTAATTTTAGTGATACAATTTTAGCACTGTTTTTAAGGTGAAATCTTTGCGAAAGTTGTTTTTAGTGGTGTGACTATTATTTTTTTAAAGTCCCTTTTAAAAAAATAATGATATTACATTTTGAATTTCAATTATTTAAACATAATGCGACTTAAATACATTTGATAACTCTGGAAGGTTTTTAGAAAGTGTTTCTGTGATTTTTTCGTAGAAAAGTCGGTTGGATTCGTTCACTTTGACCTTTGATGTCAATTGCTGAATGTTAGAAATCAATTGTTCCTTCGAAATCGAGTTCTCCATATACAAAGCCAATGTTACTCCCAAAGAAATTACTGGGACATGAGTATCGATTTTATAACTTTCCTTTTCCTTTTCCTTTGAAGTAAGTTGAAATCTCTTTTCAATCTTTAAAATATCAGAATAATTTTCGGTTTTTAATAGGACATCAACATACGACGAAAAGAAGTGATTCCATCGGTATTGCAGGATTTCGTCCTCGTATTTATTGTAAAAGAAAAGACCCATATTTTCGGCTTTTTTGTAAAGTTGAAGTCCAACCAAAGTCCGAAGGTCATTTGACATGAAAGTAATCCGTCGATAACTGTTTTGAGATTCCTCGTAAAGTTTCCTGTAGCTTTCGGAAAGATTTCTTGCCTCTTGATACTGTCCTACTTTCAAATAACTGGAAACCAAATTATTAACGTACATCAAAGTATCCGTATTTTCCTGTCTAATCGATAATTTTCCAAAATAAATGGCTTTGTTAAAATCGTTTTCCTTGGAATGAAGAAGAACCCGACTTCCGTAGTAATTATACAAAAGTCTTCTGCAATACAACTGACCTTGAGAAAAGTACACATCAATTTTGTCAAAAATTTTCTGCAATTTACCTGACTGTTTCGTACTATTATAATGAAAAGCAACAAGGATGAAAGCTTTGTATCGGTTGTTTCCGTTGATTTGTTCGTTTTCAAAAACTTTTAACAGCCATTTTTCCCAATTATTTTTTTTTCTCGGTTTTCGAGGTGTATTCTTCTGTGATTTCTTTGGTAGCAACGTACAATTTTTCCTGAATCTCTTTAGCTTTTAAATAAGCGTTTTCAAAATTTGACAAAAATTCCGAAACGATAGAATGGTCTTCATACCTCAATCTAATCATAAGATAAGACCGATATTCTCTCGCCATTTCGTACAAAATCTGAAAATTAAAGCCAATATTTTTATAATTTTTGATATATAAAAGCATCTCTTTCTCTTCCGAAACAGAGATAATATCCAGCGAAAGTTTTTTGTTAAATTCTAAAATCCACGCTCCAATCTTATCTACGTCACGTTCGTCCAACTTCTTTTGCATCCAATTTTTTACATGATGATATTTACGTTTATCAATCTCACCATCAAAAGAAATTTGCTCTTCGGGTTGAAGAGCATTATGTATGGTTGTCGAAAAAATCAGCTTTTTCTCATCGTCTTGAAAGTTCGCAAGACTCTCGAGATATCTCGCTTCATGTGGAAGAATGGTTTCGGCGAATTGTTGATAGACCTTTAATTTCGGCTTCATTATTATTTAATAAATTCAATAATTGCTTGGTTGACTTCTTTTGGTTTTTCAAATTGAAGGAAATGTCCGCTTTCCTCAAACATTACGACTTTTGAATTCGGAATTAAGGTTTTTCCCTTTTCTGCTACTTTTTCGGTAGTCATTCCGATATGCAAAAATTTGTTAGGAATTAATGCGTCATTTTTCCCAAACAAAATAAGAACAGGCATTTTCAAGTTTGGAAAATCATCAATGACTTTGTCATCCAACATTCCTTTCACGCTCTTTTCAATAGCTAAAGCATGCAAATCAAAATCAGAGGCAGATTTTGCCATTTTCCGTTCAGCATTCATATTGGATGCTTCAGGCGGAGTTTTATAAAAATTGAGATTATAATTTCTTTCAATTTGTTCATCAGAAGTGTTTTTCACTGCCTCCTTTTTAGTAAAAGATTTAATAGCAACACTTTCTGAATCAGAAAATTCTTCAATTCCTGCGGGTGCGACCAAAATTAATTTTTCTACCATTTCAGGATGTTGATTTGCAAAACGAACCGAAGCTTGACCTCCCATCGAATGACCTACCAAAACAATTTTTTTGATGTTTTGTTTATTTAAAAACTCTTCTAAAACTTTAGCATAAAATGTTGGGGTAAATTCTTCAGCTTCTTTATACGATTTGCCATGTCCCGGTAAATCTAAAGCAATACAAGTATAATTGTCTTTTAAGCTTTCAATATTGCGATACCAAGCGTCGGAATTGCTACTCAATCCATGCAAAAAAACCAAAACTGTGTTTCCTTTCCCTTCTTTTGTATAATACAAATCTCCTCCAGAAAGTTCAACTTTTTTAGTTTTGTAATGGTATGTTGAAATGGTTTCGCTCATTGTATTATGTTGTGTTTGGGCGGTGCAAGAATTCAGGAGCACCATCGTAATTACAATATAAATATACTTCATAATTCTTGTCTTGAGTGTTGATTTTGGTATATTCTGTACAAATCTTTCCGAGAAATTTTTCCAACACTTGTTAATGGAAAATCATCAAGAAAAACATATTTCTTTGGCTGTTTGAATTTTGCCAATTTATCTTTTAAAAATTCTTCGATTTCAATAGTTTCGAGAGAAGGTTTCGCTACAATAAAGGCAACTCCTTTACTGCCCCAAATTTCGTCAGGTACAGGCAAAACAAAACTTTTTGTAATTGCAGGATGTAAGTTGAGGACTTTTTCAATTTCTTGAGGGAAAATATTTTCTCCACCTGAAATGTACATATCGTCAATCCTTCCCATCAAATAATAAAATCCTTCACTATCACGATACGCCAAATCTCCTGTAAAAAGCCAACCATCTTTTAACTTATCTTTCGTGGCAATTGAATTATTCCAATATCCAGGAGTTACAATATCTCCTTTGATACATAATTCCCCAACTTCGTTGTCACCAAGTGATTGACCTTGCTTATTTTTAATATCCAAATCGACATAGAAATTGGCTTTTCCAATGGATTCACTTTTTTCTAAAACAACGTCTTGGTGAAGCGAAGTAATACTTGGTCCCGCTTCTGTTAAACCATAACCGGGTCTAATGAAGACGTTTTTACTTTTAATCCAAAATTCTATTGTTTCTTTACTGATAAATTCGCCACCAGTAATGATATAACGCAATGCAGAAAGATTAGAGCTTTTGAAATTTTCTTCCTTCGAAATCATTTGAAGCAGCGTTGGAAGACAAATGAAAACTGTTGCCTTCTCTCTTTCTAAAAAGTATAAAACTTGATTGGCATCAAATTTTTTAAGTATCGAAATGTGACCACCATTGTGAAGCAAAGGGGTTAGAAAAATATTCCAGCCAGAAGTGTGATAAGGTGGTAAAACATTTACCGTTCTATCTTTGGAGGTTAACTCCAATTGCATACTTGTATTGAGGCTGTTCCAAAACAACATTTTGTTGGTGTACAAAACGCCTTTTGGTTTCTTTGTGGTTCCCGATGTATAGAATAAAAAAATAGGTAAGTCTTCGTTGATAATTCGATTTTCTGCTTTAGAACCAATTTTTTGTTCTTTAACCTCATCAATAAAACTGATTAATGGATAGCTTTTGTACAACTCACTAATCAACATTATTTTCTCCTCGAAATGTTCACTGTAAATCAATAATTGTGGCGCACAATCTTTAAGCAAAGACTGTATTTCTGTAGAAGAAAGTCTGTAATTAATCGGAACCAAAATCGCTCCCAATCTTTGACATGCCGAAAAAAGAGCTATTAAAAAAGCAGACTGTTCTGCCAAAACAGCAATACGGTCTCCTTCTTTGATTCTGCCTTCCAACAAAGTTGTAATTTTGTTAGCGTATTGATGCATTTCGCCATACGAAAACTCTTCACCTATATCCAGATTGGTTACGGCAATTTTGTTAGGGATATAATCCGCCCATTTTTTTAACCAATCAAGGCTGTTCATTAGTTATCTTTTTTTTGCCTAAATTATGTAAAATTACAGCCACTAACAAAGAAGTTATAATTGCAATCGCCGCTGAAACTCCCGGATTACCAACTTTACCTTGTGTATAAGGAATTAACTGCAGGTAATAAATACCAAAATGTATAACAATAGCCACAATCGACGCAGTGAAAACAGTCGAAGCTTTAACATTCTTTACAAAAGTTCCGAAGAAAACAGGAACAAATGCTGCCGCAAAATATCCATAAACTCCGTTTTGTCCAAAAATCCCAACACTCAAATTTGGATGCTGAATTTGTTCCCAACTAAAATAAAAACTAACAATGGCTAAAGCGACAATTACAATTTTGTTGATGAACATTCCGTTTTTTTCAACTTTTTCACCAAAAATCGGTTGCAAAATATCTGATGTTACTGTTATAGACAACGATTGAATCAGTCCTTCTAATGTTGAAAGTCCTGCAGAAATTAATCCAACAACTACTACTATTCCCGCTGCTGCAGAAAATCGATTGACAACGTAAGTTGAAATGATTTCGTCCATTTTCAATGGTTTTCCCTGAAATGTTAAATCCGGAAACATGATTCTTGCATACAACCCCGAAATTACAATAAAGAAAAATATTGACATTGATGCAATTGCAAAGAATAAGTAACTATTCACTTTAGTAGGGTCTTTTAAAAGTAAAGACTTTGTCATAATATGAGGTTGACAAACAATCGCGATTCCTACAACCATTTGACAAAAAATTATTTCAAAATAATCTCTGAAGAGAAAACTTTTGGTATTGGTGGTTGTAATTAAGTTTGGGTCTATAAGTTCCAGTTTGGTCATTAACCCTGAAACTCCACCATCTAATAAATTTGAACCTGAAAATATCAACATCAATGCAACGATAATCATAATTACTGCTTGAACAGTATTGGTGTAAACCATTGCATTAGCTCCACCAAACATCATATATCCAAAAACGAAAACGGTAATTCCGAGCAAAACATAAAAAGGCTCTACTTCAAGAGATTTAGAAATAACCTGAGTAAGACCAACATTAATCAACACAATGAAAGTAATCAACAATAAAGCAATTACCGCAAAAAACATTTTATAGGACGAATTATTGAATCGCTTACCAATCCATTGCGACATCGTATTAGCTTTGACGGTTTTACCATAGCTGGCGAAACCTTTTGTAAAAAAATAAGTGAAACAAACGCTGCAAGAGGCAACACAACCGCCATGGAAATAATCCCAGAAACACCGTAAAGTGCTATAAATCCTGGATTAATGATAAAAGTTGCGGCACTTGTCATAGAGGCTGCCAAAGAAAGACCAACTACCCATGAAGGGAATCCCATATTTCCAACTGCATAATCACTAATGCTTTTAGCTTTAAGCGCTCCTCTAACGACAAAAAATAAGATAACAACCGCATAAACAATTAGTACAATACTAATATAAAGAGGCCATTTGTTTGATTGATCCATAAATCTATTTTTTCATTAATAAAACAGGAGCAAATGAATAAAAATTCACCTTTAAATAACATCATTGCTCCTCAAAATTAAGGTATGACTTAAAGATAATTATAATAAATAATCTTAGTCATCGCCTATAAATAAAAAGACAACAAATATATGACTTATCCAACAACAAAACTGAATAAAAAAAGAAATGTACCTATTGTCAATTTATAATAAAAGTTGTACTTTTGCCACCTGTTAATCAACCTCTGACGATAACCGTGAACGTTGTTTAGCTTAAACAATTATTTTTATTAAAAAATGGATTTAATTAAGTACGTACAAGATCAGTACATTACAAAAAAAGATTTCCCTGAATTCAAAGCAGGAGACACAATTACAGTGTATTACGAAATTAAGGAAGGTAACAAAACAAGAACTCAGTTCTTTAAAGGTGTTGTTATCCAATTAAGAGGAACTGGTGCTACCAAGACTTTCACCATCAGAAAAATGAGTGGAGATGTTGGTGTAGAGAGAGTTTTCCCAATCAACATGCCTGCTTTACAAAAAATCGAAGTTGACAGAAGAGGTAAAGTTAGAAGAGCTAGAATCTACTACTTTAGAGACCTTAGAGGTAAGAAAGCGAGAATCAAAGATGCTCCTTTCAAAGTTAAGAAGTAAGAGAATTTCGAGACAACATACAAAACCATCCAATTCGGATGGTTTTTTTTTGCATTATACTTTAATTGGGAATCAGATTGCATTAGGGATACTTTTAATTGATATTTCGTTGTTCTGCCCTTACCTTCTACCATCGGCTTCCTATAGGCCTAAAACTTGATTAAAAGCAACTCCAAGCGATAGATTTTTAATGAGATATTTGATTTTATGGAAATAAACTTCTATTAACTCTTTATCAAAACAAACTATTCGTTTTCTCCACTGTTTTAAATCACTTTTGTTCATTTACTAAGGAACTGGCATCGTTAGCGCAAACCTCCAAAAATAAGCCTTAAAACCGCCTTCATTAGAATATATCACATATAGATTGGAAGGATTATTGAGATGTCACCTATAACAGGTAGCTATACATGTAATTTGGATTATACATGAAAATACAGCATAAAAAAAGACGTTCATAATCTGAACGTCTTTGCGATCCGGACGGGACTCGAACCCGCGACCACCTGCGTGACAGGCAGGTATTCTAACCAGCTGAACTACCGGATCTAGTAGTTTAACTTTTATAAAAAAATTGCGATCCGGACGGGACTCGAACCCGCGACCACCTGCGTGACAGGCAGGTATTCTAACCAACTGAACTACCGGATCAAATTTGTATAAGAACGTTTCTCTTTTTTTGTGATTGCAAAATTACAACTTTTATTAAATCTACCAAACAAAATTTAAAAAAAATGCCCTCCAAATCGGAAGGCATTCATTATCAATTCTATTTTTTTTACAAATGAGCAGAAAGCTTCTCAGAAATCACCTCTTTTGGAGATACTCCGACGATTTTATCTACTACTTGTCCGTTTTTGAAAATTAAAAGTGTAGGGATATTTCTAATTCCGTAATCTACAGAAACCTGTTGGTTATTATCTACGTCAACTTTTCCAACCACTGCTTTTCCTTCAAAATCTTTTGCTACTTCTTCTACAATTGGAGCAACCATTCTACAAGGTCCGCACCAAGCAGCCCAAAAATCAACTAATACTGGTTTGTCTGATTTCAAAACAACTTCGTCAAATGAGCTGTCTGTAATTTCTAATGCCATAATAATTTTATTTATTTTGAATACAAATTTATGTTTTTTACAATAATGTTTCTTCTAATATAACGATAGGTTAAATCAATTATTGAAGATCCATTGCAATTTTTGATAAAGCATCAACAAGCACATCTATTTCGTCCTTTTTTGTCATGTGACTGAACGAAACACGCAGCGGTGTTGTTCCTGATAATTGTTCGTCATCAAGAATCGAAAGTAACACCATTGACGGTCGAGATGCACCCGAAGAACAAGCACTGCCCTGTGACACGGCAATTCCTTGCATGTCTAATTTCATTCCTATCAAGGGATCTACAAACGGCAATCTAAGATTAAGAACTGTATAAAGGCTCTTTTCCAAGTCTCCACTTCTACCATTAAAGGCTACTCCCTCAATCTTTTCCTGAAGTTTTTCGATGGCATATTGCTTAATGGTTGAAATATGCTGAGCATATTTTTCAAGGTTATTAAGAGACAACTCGAAAGCTTTTCCTAAACCGACAATTCCGCTAACATTTTCCGTCCCAGCTCTAAGGCTTCTCTCTTGTGGCCCTCCTGTAATTAGTGATTTTAAACCTGTTGATTTTCTTACAAAGGCAAATCCACTTCCTTTGGGTCCATGAAACTTATGAGCACTTGCCGACGCAAAATCTACTTGAGTCGTACTAAAGTCTAACGAATAATGTCCTACCGTCTGAACGGTATCAGAATGGAAAAGTGCGTTATGTTTTTTACAAATCTCCCCTGTCTTCTGAAGGTCAAGTAGATTCCCAATTTCATTATTAGCGTGCATTAAGGAAACCAAAGTCTTCTTTTCTGATGACATCAAATGATTTTCCAAATCCTCCAAACTCAAATCTCCAAACTCATTAGGTTTAAGATACATCACTTCAATTTTTGCAGTGCTTTTGAGATAAAGAATGGTTTCTGCAACGCACTTATGCTCCAAAGGAGAAGTAATAATACGTTCTACACCAAGATGAGCGACAGAAGACTTCAGAATCATGTTGTTAGATTCTGTTCCACAAGAGGTGAAGATAATTTCTGCGGGGCTAACCTTCATCTCATCCGCAATATTGCGTCTTACTTTTTCGATGGAAATTTTGGCTTCCTGTCCAAAGCTATGTGTGGATGAGGGATTTCCGTAATTGTTTTTGAGAATCGAAATCATTTCGTCAATGACTTCTGCGTCTAATCTTGTTGTCGCTGCGTTGTCAAGATAAATTTTAGCCGTTGATGTGTCCAATGTTATGCTTATTTTAAAAAA
>NZ_JBYVEB010000027.1:0-34255 GCF_058117085.1 Chryseobacterium sp. CG10_8
AAAATAATTAATAAACACAAAAACAAACACAAAAATCAAAGTTTATTACCATTTCTTTATGAAACTTTCAATAATTTATGCTAAATTTGAGCAATCCAACAATTAATAAAAAGATTCTTTCTATGAAAAAATTTTTACCTCTTTTTTTACTGTCCTTGTTCAGTCTAGGATTTGTATCTGCACAAACCTATCAGCTAAACGGCAACCCCGTTGTCACTACGGGCTGGACTTTGGTTCCAGACGCTGTGGTTAATACAGATTTCATTCAGCTTACTACTGATGTTACAGGTCAAAAAGGAGCAATCAAGTTAGACAATGCAATTAACTTAAAATATTGCGATAAGTGGAAGGTAGAATTCGATTTTAGAATTGATGGAACCGGGACTACACAATTTGGCTTAGGAGACGGGCTAGCGTTCTGGTATCTACAAAATCCCCCAGCTACTTTTACAACAGGTGGCGGTTTAGGTGTACCTCCTAACTCAACCGGATTGATGGTGGGCTTTGACATATTCAATAATACAACAGAAGCTCAAATGAGTAAAGTCCATATTCTTTACGGCGTTAATAATGGGCTCAATAGTAATATTGAGCTTAACAATACAGCAGGTAGTACATTTCACAGTGCGGATTTAATTTCAACAATACCTTTTGTTAATGCTACTTACCGACACGTTGAAGTTAATGGTGAGATTGATCCTGCCAATGCTGCCAATTGGATTATTACTGTTAGAATTAATGGCACCCAAATCGTAAGTCAGTCTTTTGCACCTGCAGGAGCTGCAGCAACAATGCCATTTGGTTATTTTGGTTTTTCAGCAGCAACTGGCGGAGCAAAAGCAAGGCATTCTATTAAGAATGTGAAAATCTATGTTGATAAAGTCCCTTTAATACAAACCACAGTTAATGCTACTGCAGCTTGTCCAGACCCAACAACTGGATTTGCAACTATTGATTTAACCGCATTTAATGCACAATTAACTAATACTCCTACTGCATATAACTTCACTTATTACGTACAAGGAAACACAACTCCAATTGCTAATCCAACAGCATTCCAATACACGGGAAATACAACAATATCTGTTTATGTGACCGATCCAACGGATAACTACTGTGCCAATCCAGACGCTGTCATTAACTTGACAACACCAATAATTAATGCAACAGAAGACACATTGGAAGCTTGTAATTCCAATGGAAATGCAACTTTTGATTTAACAACAGCTAATGTTACCACAACAGCTGGTGCAACTGTCACTTATTACCCAACGTTAGCAAACCTTAATGCTGGAACCAATCAGATTACCAATCCAACAGCATATAACACGACAGCAAATGAGGTATATGCTAAAATTACTTCCCAGGGATGTTCTGCATATGCTAAAATTACATTGACCTTTCTTCCTACTCCAAATCTAACTTCAGATGAAATATTTGCCTGCGCAGAACTTGCAGATATAAATGCAGGAATATTTGATTTAACATCGGCTGACGTTACCACTGACACAGGAGTTACTTACGAGTATTACACCTCTTTAACCAATGCTCAAAATGGAACTAACCCTATTGTGCAACCAAACATCTATCCTTCATCAAACGGTTATGTTTTTGTTAAAGTGTATAATTCTTACAATTGCTATTCTATAGTTCAGGTTAAATTAACAGTAAATCCTCCTGTTACATCAAGTATCCTTGTTGACAAGACAATCTGTGTTGGCGAGCGTACAACCCTGGATGCAGGACCGGGATTTGATGAATATCTTTGGAGTACAGGAGAAACTACGTCATCGATTTCAGGCGTTGGAATTGGTACTTACTCAGTAATTCTAACTCTTGACGACTGTAAAGCTCAACAATTCGTATCTGTTTTACCCGCTCCAAATCCTGTAATTACAAAAGTAAACGTAGAAAACAAAACGGCTACTCTCACTGTTTCAGGAGGAACAGCTCCTTACCAATACTCGACAGACGGAATATTATGGCAAGACAGCAATGTGTTTACTAATCTTCCGCGAGGAGAAAATATTTTCTATGTAAAAGATGCATATAATTGTGATCCTGTAACTGTGAATGTAACAGTTCTTAACCTTATCAATGCGATAACACCTAATGATGATGGAATAAATGACCATATTGATTACAGCGCCTTGAGTTATAAAAAAGATCTCACATTTTCAATCTACGATCGATATGGAAACCCAGTTAACACGATTGACAACAAGAAGTTTTACAAATGGAATGGACGTTCGTCTTCTGGTAGGAAGCTAAGCACAGGTACTTATTGGTATCACATTAACTGGAAAGAAAATGATGGTACACCAGTCGAATATTCTGGATGGGTATTGGTAAAAAATATCAATCAATAGACAAAATAAAAAGTATAGAAAATCCGTTGTAATGACGGATTTTTTTATTCTAAAAACACAAAAATGAGAGTTTATCTTCTAATAGTCCTCGTGTGCAGTTGCGCACTAATGGGACAGCAAAACTTAAAAATCATTGACTTCGAAACAAAACAACCTATTCCCTACGCAAAGGTCATCCTTGATGATGGAACCTATAAAAATGCCGAAAATGACGGAATAGTACGTTTAGAGGACGAAGAAAAACCAACCGAAATACAATCTTATGGCTATCAGAATCTCAAAGTCACGCAATTCCAAAACACTTACAGCCTCCACCCCATTGTCAAACAGATTTCTGAAATAGAAATATATAGACCTAGATTTAAAAATAAATATCTTATAGGAACCTTAAAAACTAGCAAAGCCTACTTTGAAGCAAGCACACAGACATGGATTGCTGGAAAAGAAATTTCATTCGATAGAAAAATTAAAAATCCCCTTTTTATAGAAAAAGTCGGCTTTGACACCAAAATCCATCATAAGAGAAAAGCTACCATTAAAATGAACTTCTATATGAACGAATCTGGGTTACCGGGAGAACTCATAGAATCAACAACAATTTCTTGTCAACAAGGAAAAAACTACTACAAGTTGCCAAAACCTTTAATATTACCGAAAGAAGGCTTTATCATTGGTATGGAATGGATAATTAATAATGAAAACCAGTATGAAGCTAATGAAACCATTGCAAAAACGGGCGAAAAAAGCAAGCAGAAAGGTTGTAATCCTTCTATAAGAGCTGTTCAAAACACTGGTGAAACATTTATTATTGGAGAAATGGTTGAAGGTGATTGGAAATTCACTAAAACTAAACTACGAACAAGCATAACTGCACTTGCGCTTGAGGTAACCCTTACTGATTAATGTTTGGTTAAATTCAATCTTTAACTCAACGAGCATAGTTCTATTTTTTCGTAAATTTGCACCCGAAGAAAAAACTCGAAACTTAATAACACAAACTTATATTACAATGTTTCCAAATATAAATCCACAACAGACACAAGCTTGGAAAGACCTTTCTGAGCATTTCGCACAAAACGACTTTGACCTTAGAACATTATTTCAATACAACGACAATAGATTTAACGAATATTCAGTAAAAAGAGAAAATTTTCTTTTTGACTATTCCAAGAATTTAATGGACAGCAGAACTAAAGAATTATTGCTCAACTTGGCCAATGATTGTCAGTTGAAAGATGCTATTTCTGCCATGTTCTCTGGTGAAAAAATTAATAAGACAGAAGGAAGAGCTGTTTTGCACACCGCTTTGAGAGATTTTTCCGACAAAGAAATTTTGGTGGAAGGGGAAAATATCAAACCTAAAATCAAAGAAGTTCTACAACAGATGAAAGCTTTTTCAGAAAAGGTGATTTCTGGAGAACACAAAGGATTTTCAGGAAAGGATATCACCGATGTTGTCAACATCGGAATCGGTGGTTCTGACTTAGGTCCAGTAATGGTTGTTTCTGCTTTGAAGCATTTTAAAACAAGACTTAACGTGCATTTTGTTTCGAATGTTGATGGAAATCACATGGCTGAGACGGTTAAAAAGCTTAATCCAGAAACAACTTTATTTATCATTGCTTCCAAAACTTTTACCACTCAAGAAACCATGACCAATGCCAATTCGGCGAAAGATTGGTTTTTGCAAGAAGGTAAACCAGAAGATGTAGCATTACACTTTGTTGCATTATCAACTAATGTTCAGGAAGTTACCAAGTTCGGAATTGCAAAAGAAAATATTTTCGAATTCTGGGATTGGGTTGGAGGTAGATACTCTCTTTGGAGTGCCATCGGATTGAGTATTGTATTAGCAGTTGGATATGAAAACTTCGAACTGTTATTGAAAGGAGCATTTGATACAGACCAACATTTCCAAAATGCTGAATTTTCAGAAAACGTGCCCGTTCTAATGGGATTAATAGGAATTTGGTACCGTAATTTCTTCGTTGCATCGTCTTATGCAATCCTTCCATATTCTCAGTATTTAGATAGATTTGCTGCATACTTGCAACAAGGAGACATGGAAAGTAACGGAAAATGCGTGGACAGAAATGGCGAATTCGTTCAATACGAGACTGGTCCAATTATCTGGGGAGAACCAGGAACCAATGGGCAACATGCTTTTTACCAATTAATTCACCAAGGAACCGAATTGATCCCTGCTGACTTTATTGCTTATGCAAAATCTTGCAATAATGTAGCGGATCACCAAGATAAATTATTGGCTAACTTTTTTGCTCAGACCGAAGCATTAGCATTTGGTAAAACTGATGTTGAAGCCAGAGAAGAATTAGAAAAAAGTGGAAAGTCACAAGAAGAAATTGACTTCTTACTCAACTACAAAGTTTTCCATGGCAATACTCCTACCAATTCATTGTTATTCAGAGAACTAACTCCGTTTTCATTAGGGCAATTAATAGCCATGTATGAGCATAAAATCTTTGTTCAAGGGGTTATTTGGAATATCTTTAGCTTTGACCAATTCGGTGTTGAATTAGGTAAAGTTTTAGCAAACAAAATCTTACCCGAATTAGAAAACAAAGAGTCCATCAGTTCTCACGACAGTTCAACCAATGGCCTGATTAATTATTATAAAGCAAACAAATAATCACTGCGACTACATCGCTGATTTTTAAACTAAATACAACAACAATGGCAAAAATTCTTGATGGTCTAAAGGTTTCCAAAGATCTCAAAAGCGAGATTAAAGAAGAAGTTGATAAAATCGTTAACAGCGGAAAAAGACCCCCACATCTTGCAGCAATATTAGTTGGTGAAAATGGGGCAAGTAAAGCCTACGTTAACTCCAAAGTAAAAGATTGCAAAGAAGTTGGCTTTGGTTCATCTCTTTTGAGGTTTCCAGATACCATTTCCGAAACCGAACTTTTAGAAGAAATCAAAAAATTGAATGAAAACACAGAGATTGATGGTTTTATCGTTCAGTTGCCTCTTCCAAAAGGCATGAATCAGGATAAAATTATTGACGCCATTGATCCAAAAAAAGATGTTGATGGATTTCATCCAGAAAATTTTGGTCGTATGGCGTTAGAAATGGATGCCTTTCTTCCAGCAACTCCCTACGGAATCATGACACTTTTGGAAAGATATCACATCGATACTCGAGGAAAAGATTGTGTGGTAATCGGAAGGAGTAATATCGTTGGACGACCAATGAGCATCTTGATGAGCAGCAAAGGAAATCCAGGAAATGCAACAGTGACATTAGTACATAGTCACACCCAAAATATTGAAGACTATACCAAAAAAGCAGATATTATCATTGTCGCTCTTGGAGCTCCTAAGTATCTAAAAGGTGACATGATTAAAGATGGCGCAGTGATTGTAGATGTTGGGATCACAAGAGTTGAAGATAACGGTGAAAAGGGTTATCATTTGGAAGGCGATGTTGATTTTGAAAGTTGCGAACCAAAGGCGGGTTGGATAACACCTGTTCCTGGAGGAGTTGGCCCAATGACGAGAGCAATGCTACTGAAAAACACCTTATTAGCCTACAAAAGAAGACAATAAAAAAATAAATTTTTCTTGAACTTCACTTCCGAAAAGTGAAGTTCATTTTTAATATAATCTTACTGAATCATATGAAAGGAATTACGGAAGAAGAAAGAACAGCGATGCAAGAAGGAAAATTACTTCCAGTCATGGAGCATTTCTATACCATTCAAGGAGAAGGAATGCATACAGGAAAGGCAGCCTATTTCATAAGATTAGGTGGATGTGATGTTGGTTGTCATTGGTGCGATGTCAAAGAAAGTTGGGATCCACAACTTCACCCATTAATGGACGCTGAAGAAGTGGCAGAAATTGCATCAAAATACAGTAAAACTATCGTCCTTACTGGTGGTGAACCTTTAATGTGGAACCTCGATATACTAACCAATAAACTAAAAAGCCTTGGTTGCGACATCCATATAGAAACTTCTGGAGCTTACCCTATGAGTGGTATCTTGGATTGGATTACTTTGTCTCCAAAAAAAACAGGATTACCGAAAGAAGAGATATATTCCAAAGCCAATGAACTCAAAATGATTATCTATAATAATAATGATTTTATATTCGCTGAGGAACAAGCAAGTAAGGTTTCCAAAAATTGTAGACTTTACTTACAAAGTGAATGGAGTAAAAGAAACGAAATGTATTCTAAAATCACAGATTATATTTTAGAAAATCCAAGGTGGCAATCATCAGTCCAAACACATAAATACCTCAACATTCCATAAAGTTTACGGAAAAGCTTTATCTTTAGATTTTATTCTTTAAATGCAAAGACTACGGTTTTCGAGATATTTTAAAAGCATCATTATTCTAACAGATATCCTTGTGATTTCTGTTTTATTCTTGATTTTCTTTATGAGAAGGAGCGGAAGCACACATATTCTAGATGCTTTCTCGGAGCAAAATATTTCAAGCATTGTTCTTCTAAGCTTATTTTGGATATTATTGGGTGTCAGGACAAAACTCTATAACATTCCAAGAAACCTCACCTACACATTATATTTAGAACGCTATTTTACTCAAATATTAATATTTCTTTTTGGAATTATTTTGTTGGGAAAGGTTAGTAATAATCCATTTATTAAGACCGAAAGATTTTGGCTAGCAGGAAGTCTATTCATTATTTTATTTCTTTTAAAATCATTTATCTTCTTTGCGTTAAAATCCGCTCGTGCCCACGGAATCAACTTCCGTAATGTAATGTTTTTAGGAAAAACAACTGATTCGCGTGAAATTCTAGAGAATATCTTGAAAACAAGAAAAGATTATGGCTATAAGATTTTCGAATATC
Organism: Chryseobacterium sp. CG10_8; assembly: GCF_058117085.1. Classification (NCBI taxonomy): domain Bacteria; kingdom Pseudomonadati; phylum Bacteroidota; class Flavobacteriia; order Flavobacteriales; family Weeksellaceae; genus Chryseobacterium; species Chryseobacterium sp. CG10_8. Next base: position 7,216 of record NZ_JBYVEB010000027.1, read on the forward strand.
CTCATCAGGAAATTCAAATTGAAAAACTAGTAGAATTCTGGAAAGAAATCGGAATATATTCCATTTATCTACCGCTGGAAGACAGCGGAATTCCAGCAGATCTACACGATAAAATTCTTGAAGAGGCGGAGCGAGCAAAGGTGAGGGTTGCTCTCATTCCCAACCTCATTCAAGATGATATTTTTCAATATGAACTGACTTATATTGAGACCCAGCCAGTCTTGATGGAAACCAAATTTCCTCTTGACTATTTTGCAAACTATCTTATTAAAAGAATTGCAGACATCCTGTTCTCTCTTTTGGTGTTAATTTTTATTTGTTCTTGGCTCTTCCCTCTAATCGCAATAATAATTAAACTAGATAGTAAAGGACCTGTCTTTTTTAAACAAAAAAGGTATGGATATCATGATGAAGTTTTCAACTGCCTCAAATTTCGAACCATGGTTGAAAACAATGAATCAACAACGAAAACTACTCAAGTTAATGACCGTCGGATAACTAAAATAGGTCGCTTACTGAGGAAGACAAGTCTTGATGAAACACCACAATTTATCAATGTTTTGATTGGAGACATGTCAGTGGTTGGACCTCGCCCACATATGTTGTTGGTCGATGATTACTACAAACCAAAAATTGGAAAATATAGCATACGGAGTCTTGTGAAACCTGGGATAACTGGTCTGGCACAAGTAAGTGGGCTGAGGGGAGATATCGGCGAAATGGACATCGAAATGAAAAAGCGTGTTCTTGCTGATGCCTTTTATGTTAAAAACTGGAGTTCTGTCTTAGATGCCGTCATAGTCTTTAAAACAATTTTTCTATTTGTAACAGGCGACAAAAAAGCAAGATAAGTGCGATTTTTTGTAATATAAATATTAATTTAGCCGAATGTTAAGAAAGTTCCTTCGTGCTTTTGGAGAGTATTTTATTCTCATGGGAAAAGCGATAAGATCGCCCCAAAAAAGGTCTGTTTTCTGGAAAGTTTTTATGCGCGAAGTCAATGACTTAGGCGTCAATTCTTTTGGCTTAGTTGTTTTCACATCTATATTTGTTGGAGCTGTAGTAGCAATCCAAATGTTTAATAATTTTGATTCCTCATCGCTTCCTATTCCAAAACCTTTTGTTGGTTATGCAACAAAAGCAGTATTAGTTCTCGAGTTCTCTCCTACAATTATTAGTCTAATTCTTGCTGGGAAGGTGGGGTCATACATAGCTTCCAGTATTGGAACAATGCGAGTTACGGAACAGATTGATGCGCTCGATATTATGGGAGTCAACTCTCCTAATTTTCTTATTTTTCCGAAAATATTAGCCTCAGTAATCTTTAATCCTCTGTTAATTGCGCTAAGCATGACTGTTGGTATTGGTGGCGGATTTGCTGCTGGAGAATTAACTGGAAATTGGACTCTTGCAGATTTCACGACGGGAGTACAAATGTATATGCCAATGCTGTTTTATTATTATGCCTTTATAAAAACAGCGGTCTTTGCCTTCATTATAGCAACTGTTCCTGCCTATTTTGGATATACCGTCAAAGGAGGATCTTTGGAGGTCGGAAGAGCAAGTACACAAGCAGTGGTCTGGACAATGGTATTTATTATCATTTCCGAACTTATTTTAACCCAAATGATTTTAAGCTAATGATTGAAATACAAGATCTTAAAAAACAATTTGGAGATTCCGTGGTTTTAAAGGGAATTTCGACGACCTTCGAAACAGGAAAGGTTAACTTGATTATTGGTCAGAGTGGATCAGGAAAAACAGTTTTCCTAAAGTCTCTGCTTAATGTATACGAACCTACATCTGGAAACATTCTATTTGATGGCCGTGATATCACAAAAATGAATAGAGAACAGAAGCAAACACTTCGTTCCGAAATTGGCACCGTTTTTCAGGGTAGCGCCCTTTTTGACTCACTAACAGTGGAAGAGAATATTACTTTTCCTTTGGATATGTTTACCAATTTGACTTTTCGCGAAAAGAAAAAAAGAGCGCAAGAAGTTATGGACAATGTGCATTTATCTGGAGCCAACAACAAATATCCCTCTGAAATTTCTGGAGGAATGCAGAAAAGAGTTGCTATTGCACGAGCAATTGTCAACAATCCAAAATATCTGTTTTGCGACGAGCCTAATTCAGGTCTAGACCCTTTCACTTCTAATGTAATTGATGATCTGATCTACGAAATTACCAAACAATATAATACCACAACGATTATCAACACCCACGACATGAATTCGGTGATGACTATCGGTGAAAAAATCGTTTATCTTAAAAACGGAGTGAAAGAATGGGAAGGAACCAAAGATAATGTTATCAATGCGCAAAATAAAAACCTAATTGATTTCGTTTATTCTTCAGAGTTGTTTAAGGAACTCCGAGAATATTTCTTGGAGACCAATAAGACATCAATTGATAATATTATTACAAAACCTCCTAAAAATGAAAAACTTTAGCTTTATACTCCTATTGATTTCTGGACTAAGTTTCGGACAAATTTCTGTAAGTATTAAGTCTCACTTGCTATTTCCAACAAAATCAGCGAGTTGGGAAAGTATTTCCTCATCTGCAATTAATGCTTATGAGAGTCAAGGTAGTGACAATACTGGTTTCAACGTAGGTTTGTCTGCAAAAGTAGATCTCCCTGGACCTTTTTTTGTGATGCCAGAAATCTACTATACGACATTCAAAAATGAGTTTAATGATCCTTTTTCAAATACCACCATCGAAGCCAAAAGTAATCGTGTAGATTTACCTGCTTTGATTGGTATTAATTTTCTGGACAAATCGTTTTCGATATATGGCGGACCTGTTGGAAGCTATTTGTTAAACAATGATAATCAATACAATGACTTTGTCGAACACGCAAGAGATAATTTCACGGTTGGGTATCAATTTGGGGCACAAATCAAAATAAGAAAATTTATCATCTCTGGAAGGTATGAAGGTGCTTTTTCCGATGACCAAAGAGAATTCATTAACAACAATAGTGGGCAAGTAATCCGATATGATAATCGCCCTCACCTATTTTTAGTTGGAGCTGGACTACAATTCTAAATCAGGGACAAAACCAAAAAATTTAATTATTCTTTTCAATATTAGATACTTCGACTGGAGTCGATGCGGATGCTTGTTTAGCTAAAGCTGCTGCTTGCTCTTCCAATTCCTTTTTCTCCTTTTGTAATTGCTTGAACTCTTTTTTCTTTTGAGCTTCTCTCATTGCAGAACCCTTGCTGATATAGCCAACCAGGCCACCAATAAAAAGTCCAATACCTACGCCTGCAAGAATACCCATCAAACTAGTAGGTTCAAAAAGCTTCATGACAGAGAATTCTGGAATGAAATTATATAGCACAAAAGCCAGTGCTAACAATATAATTCCGATAAATGTTAAATTTTTCATGGTTATTGTTGATTAAAAAAACCTTTCCAAATTTAAGAAATTTTTGGAAAGGTTTTCTATTTAACTAATTTTGATCACTGTAGGTCTATAGTTTACCACCCGCTTGTTTATAATACTCTAAAGCTTGAGGCATTTTTTCTTGTAATTGTGCTATTCTATTTTCAGGACCTGGGTGCGTTGACAAAAACTCAGGTGGACGAGATGCAGATTCGGAAGCAGCATTCATTCTACCCCAGAAAGGCACCGCTTGTCGTGGATCATATCCCGCCATTGCCATAAAATTAAGTCCCATTGTATCAGCTTCTAATTCTTGTTTTCTTCCATAGGCCAATACTGCTACTTGAGCTCCATAAGGATATAGTTGCGAAAATATACTTGCCGCCTGGGCGTTGGAAATAGAAGCTCCCAAAATTGCTCCTCCGTACTGAGCTATCATTTGTTGAGAAATTCTTTCATTACCATGACCAGCCAAAGCGTGAGACACCTCATGTCCCATGACAACCGCAAGTCCAGTATCATCTTTTGTTACGGGTAGAATACCAGTATATACAGCCACTTTTCCACCTGGCATACACCAAGCATTAAGTTGCTTATCCTCCAATAAATTGAATTCCCAACTATAACTTGCAAGATCACTTTCTCTACCAATGCTTCTGTAATAATTTTCAGCAGCATTTTTGATTCTAAGACCAACATTTTTCACACTTTGAGCCTGAGCTGTTCCAGTAATTAACTTAGCTTTGGTCAAAGTCGATTTATATTCTTGAGCTGCCATTGAAGAAATCTGACCATTGTCACTCATCTGCAATGACTTTCGTCCTGTCATCGGATTAGTTACACAAGAAAGCAATACCAGTCCTGCGCAAATAGATAGAATTCCGTGTTTTTTCATAATTTTAACTTTAAATTGAATGAATAATCAAAATTACAATTTTTATTCCAACCTATCACATTTTAAAAATTTGGTGCTAAATTTGGTATATCTTTACCATAAATATCTTTCGTCATGAAAAAATTTCTTCCAATTATTTTAGCGATTTTCCTTGTGTTTCAGAACTGTACATCACAGGAATATGTGAGCAAAACAGAGCTTCAAAAAATGTTGATGAGTAAAAAATTTAGTTTTGTAGCAGAACGAGCGCAACCTTCCGCTGGTGATGTTAATAATATGATTAACTCCATGCCCAATGGAGCTTCAACAAGAATGCTTAATCTAGACTCTAGCTACACGATTGATTTTAAAGACAACGAAATTGAGGTTGTGCTTCCATACTTTGGACGAGCTTATAATGCTAGCTATGACACCAGCAAACAGGGCCTAAGATTCACTACAAAAGATTATGAATTCACCGTAAAAGAAGGAAAAAAACAGAAAAAAACAATTACGGTTAAACCTAAAGACGTGAATTATGTAAGCGAATTTTATATAGAGATTTTTCCTAACGGGAAAGCATACGCGTCTTTTAGTCTTAATGATAGACAGCCCATCTCTTTCGATGGCTACCTAAGTCCATTGAGGAAATAGTTATTGCAATTTTTTCCAAAGCTCGTCGACCAAAATCCGTGCTTCTAACGAAGGGCTGGATTTCATCATCGTAACCTTATCAAGATGTTGAGGATATTGAGGATTTTCGTGCTCCTGGATCTTGGTCTTTTGTAAAACATACTCGTTAATCCAATATTGAAATCTTTTCTCCGCCTGACGTTGTCGGGTTTCAGAAAAAGAACCTATTTCCTTTTGTATTTTGATAAAATCATTAATTTTTTCATAGACTTGCTCTAATCCAATATGGTTGAACGCGGATCCTAACAACACAGGAACATTCCATTTCTCAGTCTTCTTTGGTAGAAATTGTAAAGCGCGGTTGAGTTCAACTTTTGCTGATTTGGCTTTGCTCATTTGTTGGTCATCGTCCACCTTATTGATAAAAATAAGATTCGCCATTTCCATAATTCCTCGTTTGATTCCTTGCAATTCATCTCCACCACCAACAATTTTTAACAATAAAAAAACATCAGAAATCTCCGCAGCCATCACCTCACTTTGTCCCACTCCAACTGTTTCTATCAAAATATAGTCGTAGCCAGCTGCTTCACAAATCAACATTGTTTCATAAGTAGTATTAGCAACTCCTCCTAAAAATCCAGAACTTGGCGTTGGACGTATAAATGCATTGTCTTCACGAGCCAACTCTTCCATTCTTGTTTTATCCCCCAAAATAGAACCCTTATTTTGCTGGGAACTTGGATCGATTGCCAAGACGGCTACTTTCTTTCCTTTCTTAATTAATAATCTTCCAAAAGATTCAATAAATGTAGATTTTCCAGCACCTGGAATGCCTGAAATTGCCAACCTAACTGAGTTTCCAGTATAAGGCATCAATTCTTGAATAATCTTTTCTGCCTGTTCTCGATGTTCTGATTTCTTACTTTCCATCAAAGTAATAGCCTTCGCCAAAAAGCGCTTGTTTCCAGAACGAATTCCGTGAAGATAATCGGAAATATTAATCTCGGACATTTTCTTTTGTTAAATATTAATCTAAACTGGGATTTGGGTTAAATTTAATTTTTATATTTGAATTATTAAAATTTACTCCTATGAAAAAGATATTACTACCACTTGCAGCTTGCGCTTTATTCGCTGTCTCTTGTGGTTCTAAGCCTGCTAAAGGAACTTCTACAGCTACCGCAACTGCAACTGTTAGCGACGCTGACAGAATTGCTCAAGGCAAAACAATTTTTGATAACTCTTGCGGAAAGTGCCACGATTTGCCAAATCCTACTGCTCATACTGACGAACAATGGGTTGGAATTGTAAAATCTATGGCAAAAAAATCAAAATTATCTGAAGAGCAAGGAGCGATGGTCTATGACTACGTTGCTGCAAACAATTAATTTTCAGAAAAATTAAAGCAACTTGATGCCCAGTCCAGGTTGATTGGATAGGTATAACTTGCCTCGATCAACATAACTTCCTGATGCATAATCATTGGAAATTAATTGGGCGCCATCTAAATCAGCATAATCACAGAATCCAGCGATTGCAATTCCTGCAGAAATACCAACGCTGGACTCTGTCATGCAACCTACCATAATTTTGTACCCCCATTCTTTTGCCTTCTTCACAATTTCGAGTGCTGGAGTAAGACCTCCACACTTCATGACTTTGATATTGATAGAAGAATAATGAGGCTGTAATTTCTCCAAGCTTTCAATTTTCTGAAAATCCTCATCAGCCATCCAATTGACAGTTTCATTCCTCCGAAGAACATCATATTCTCCAATAGGAAGGGGCTGCTCTACAAAAAGCAAATTAGGACTATTGATATTTTCCGAAATCCAAAGACAGTCATCTGCACTAAAACTCGAGTTAGCATCGAGAGCTATTTTTTTATTGATATTCAATAATTTAAATACCGATTCTTTATCAAGACCTTTAGTCTTCACCTTAAAAATGGACCAATCACTTTTCTGAATCTTCTCAATCTGATGATCCACAGAATCTATCGAAATAGTAATTGTGCTTTCTGGTAAAGTTGAAATTTCAAGATTATTTAACTCATGAAATGTTCTGCCTTTGATTTTTCCGAACAAATCCCAATAGGCACAATCCATCGCTGACTGTAAAAATGGATGCAAGTTCAAGGTTTTGAAAAATTGAAAAAAATCATAGGGAGACACTAATTCTATACCAACAAACAAGCCTTGTATTTCTTTGATTTTCAATATAAAATCATCCAAATGGATTCCATAATAGTCAATCTCTACACACTCGCCATAACCAATATAACCATCGTATGAAAGACTCAACAAAAGAGCGTTACGGTGGTCATAATTACCGTGCGCAATAGAAAAAACTTCCTTTAAGAGAAGCTTTTTGGTTTGGAATTCTAATTTCATTTCAAAAATTCAAAATAAGATTTCAAGATTTCTGCATTTTCGATTTCAGAAGTTTTTACTTCAAGAAGTTTTGGCTTGGGAGATGTCCCAAAGAAATTCTGCAAAACTCGGGAAAGGGTTGCTTCTTCCCCAACACCAATATATTCGAAACCAAAATGTTTGGCGATACTTTCTGCATTTTGCTGATGCGAGTGAACGATGAATTCGTCTAATGCATTGGTTGCTTCAGAAGGACCCGGAATAATTTTAAAAATATTACCTCCTCCATTATTGATAAGGACAATTCTGGTGTAAGGCGGAATGTAAGGATTCCAAAGTCCGTTGATATCATAGAAAAATGACAAATCACCAGTAATCAAAATGACCGGATTCTTATCTACCATCGCAAACCCCATTGCTGTCGAAGTACATCCATCAATTCCACTAGTTCCTCTGTTGCAATAGATCTTTTGATTATGAAAGTCAAATAATTGCGCGTATCTAATCGGCGAACTATTGCTAAAATGGATATTGTAATTTTTAGGAATTTGTTGAGACAACATCTGAATGGTCCCAAAATCCGAAAAGCCAACTCTTCTAATATATTCTTGATGTTTTTGATCTTTTTTATCTCTCAAGGAGTCCCATAAATTAAAATACGGACTCGGCTCTAATCTTATGTTTTTCAATAATTTGGAAAAGAAAATTTCTGGACCCGTTTCGACTTTTTCTGTCAGAGAAAAATACGTGTCGGGTTGCCAAAAACGATCAATATGCCAATGATTTTTTGGATGCGCCGCTCGTAAAAACTGTTTCACTTTTTTAGAAACTACATTCTGACCAATCGTAATCAGAAGGTCTGGAGCATAATTCTTATTCTCCTCGCTTCCGAAACCGAAAATATATCGGTCAATATGAGAGAAAAACTTCTCGTTCTCCAAGTTAGAATTAGCTTCTGTAAGCACCACAACCGAATGATTTTTGACCAATTGCGATAGCTGCATCTGTAACTCCTCGCTGTAATCTCTTGTTCCTACCAATATCATAATACGTTTGGAGAGATTCCAATCGGCTACAAGATTAGATGGAATTTCGTAACTCGGCTTCTGAATCATATCTTCCACGGAAGGCATCGCCGGAAGCTCAGAAACCAAGTCATAAAGAGGCTCAGAAAGCGGAACATTAATATGTACTGGACCTTGTTTTTCGTAACAAAGTTCAATAGCATTTTTGACTCTTTTCCAGTTTTCTTCATCTGCATTTTCTTCATCATCTTCCAATAACTCAAAATCTCCATACGAATGTTGGTGAAACAAATCCTTTTGTCGAATGGTCTGTCCATCAAACAAATCCACAAAATCTTGAGGTCTGTCCGCCGTCAATATCAAAAGAGGGATATTTCTATAAAAAGCTTCGGTTACTGCTGGATAATAATTAGCCGCAGCCGAACCACTTGTACAGACTACCGCTGTCGGTTTTTTCAAACTTGCAGCCATTCCCAATGCTACAAAACCTGCGCTTCTTTCATCTACAATGCTATAACAATTGAACTCATCCATTTCTGAAAAATGTATAGCAATAGGTGCATTACGAGAACCTGGAGAAATCACAAAGTGATGAATTCCGTATTCTTTGAGGATATGTGCGAGAATCTGTATGCTGCGTTTTGAAGAAAATTGTTTCATGAATGCAAAGGTAAGTAATTGAGCCTTTTCCAAGAATCAAATCGCAAGATAATTAACTTAAAATTTCTCTCTAATTTCCTTCAGTTCAGACTTTGAACATCAATAATCAAATTCTCCAAAAAAATGTATTTTAGCAAAAAGTTAATTCAATTTTATAATGAATCAAATCCCATCTGTTGACTTGCGTGATTTCCTTTCGGACAACCCGGAACGCAAACAAAAATTTGTAAATGAAATCGGAAAAGCATACGAAGAAATTGGCTTTGTTGCACTTAAAGGTCATTTTCTTAATGACGAACTGGTAGGAAATTTATATTCTGAAATCAAAAACTTTTTCGACCTTCCTGTTGACGTCAAGAAAAAATACGAAATCGAAGGAATTGGAGGGCAAAGAGGTTATGTTGGATTCGGAAAGGAGACTGCAAAAGGATTCAAAAAAGCTGACCTCAAAGAGTTTTGGCATTTTGGTCAATATCTTCCGGAGAATTCAAAATATCAAAAATCTTATCCAGACAATGTAGTTGTCGATGAACTTCCCGCCTTCAACGAAGTTGGAAAAGAAACTTATCAAATGTTGGAGAAAACAGGAAAATATGTTCTTAGAGCATTGGCTTTGCATTTGGGGTTAGACGAATTTTATTTTGACCAATACATTGCAGAAGGAAATTCGATTCTACGTCCTATTCATTATCCGCCGATTACAGAAGAACCAGATGATGCAGTAAGAGCTGCAGCTCATGGTGATATCAATCTCATCACGTTGCTTATGGGAGCACAAGGAAAAGGATTACAAGTACAAAATCATGCTGGAGAATGGATTGACGCCATCGCAGAACCAGACGAATTAATGATTAACGTTGGTGACATGTTGTCCAGACACACCAATAACAAATTGAAATCTACCATTCACCGAGTGGTAAATCCTCCAAGAGAATTATGGGGAACATCGAGATACTCAATCCCGTTTTTTATGCATCCTGTGAGCGAAATGTCATTAGCTGCGTTAGAAGGAACCGTTGACGAAAATAATCCTAAATTATATCCAGACACCACTGCAGGAGAATTCCTTCATGAAAGATTGGTGGAATTAGGCTTAATCAAATAGAGATTTAATTTTAAAGAATTTAATATTTAACTCTAATCAAAATAGAAAACCCTTTCAGAAGAAAGGGTTTGTTTATTGATAATCTACACATTACACTGGTTAAAACAGCCTAAGCCGCTGATCTTTACTTCCCGTAAAATTAGAAAAATCTAATGGTGGTAATTCATTTTTGGGAAAATATTTTCTTCGCCCCAAAGCAAAAGTTTTATGAATCATTTCAGCGATATTTCCTTCTCCTTTGAACCTCTCAAAATGTCTCTTCTCTCCCAATTTTCCTCCTCGCATCGAACGAATAAGATTAAGAACTTTCTGCGCCCTATCTGGAAAGTGCATTTCTAACCATTGCACAAAAACGGGTTCTACTGCATCATTGAGCCTCACCAACAAATGATGAACACTCGAAGCTCCTGCATCGGAAATCGACTTCAAAATAGAAAGACTCTCATCACTCGTCAATCCAGGAATAACAGGTGCTACCATTACATTCACTGGGATTCCGTTTTGGGACAAAACTTCAATGGTTTTTAATTTGTTTTTAGAAGAACTAGTCCTAGGTTCCATCACTCGACGCAAATCCTCATTTAAGGTCGGAATGCTTAGAGAGACGTTAACCAAGTGTTGTTCTGCCATCGGTATAAGCAAATCCAAATCCCTCAAAATCAAAGCATTTTTGGTAATAATACTGACAGGATGTCTGTAATTGAGACAGACTTGCAGAATTTTTCGGGTAATTTCTAACTTTCTCTCAATCGGTTGATAACAATCTGTATTTCCAGAAAGCATGATTGACTTCGGTTGATAGTTTCTTTTTTGAAAGAATTTCTCTAATAATTGTGGTGCATTATTCTTCACCATAATTATTCTTTCGAAATCGATTCCTGCTGAATATCCCCAATATTCGTGGCTCGGTCTTGCATAACAATAGGAACAGCCGTGTTCGCAACCTTGATAAGGATTCATCGAATAATCTGAAGGTAAGTCAGGACTCTTCACTTCATTGACAATAGACTTGGGAAAAACCTCCGTAAAAGACGTTTTGACAGCATCCAAATCTTCTTCATCAGGAACATAGACGAACTTGTCAAAACGATTAACAACGTTTCGTTGCGCTCCTTGTCCTTTAAAAATTTTCTCCGAATCCATGGTGTAAAAGTAAAATCGAATGCTTCGAAAATAATCCATTTTATCTGGATAGTTTTCCACAAAAAATCCGTTCGGAAGGAACGGAAGCAAAAATTGTCAAATATGATGTAGATGACTACCTCATCTCTAAATATTCGATTCCATGATTAAGGTCTTCGTCGTCTTTGTCAGAGAAGTTCTGATGAAAATCTTCGTACTCTCTATCATCCACATTTCCTTCTAAAAACTTCTTGAAAGCGATAATACCAACAACAATAACGAGTCCAAGAATCCCAGCTGTAATAATACTTTGCTCTTTTTTCATAATGATTAATTTTCCACTGTTAAGATACAAAATCTATTCCTAAATCTGTTTCTAAAATGTTATCTATTGTTAAATTTTACTTAATTTTGAAAAAATTGAACGTTTATGAAAATCCGTTACACCCATCTTTTTCTCAGTGCTATGATGATTACTTCTTGCGCAACCCAAAAAAACACGTCTCTTACTTATCCTGAAACCAAAAAAATCGACCACAACGACACCTATTTTGGCGAGACAGTTTCTGACCCTTATCGATGGTTAGAAGATGACCGTGCAGAAGACACCAAAGACTGGGTGCAGAGAGAAGTCGCTTTCACCAACCAGTATTTGGACAAAATTCCATTTCGTGAAAAGATCAAAAATCAACTGCGAGAAATCTGGAATTACGAAAAAATTTCGGCTCCCTTCAAAGAAGGAGACTATACTTATTTCTATAAAAATGATGGATTGCAAGCTCAATCTGTATTATACAGAACTGACAAAAATGGTAAAAACGAGGTTTTCTTAGACCCTAACAAATTTTCAGAAAAAGGAACTACGTCTCTTGCGGGAATCTCTTTCAACAAAAAAGGAAACCTTGTGGCGTATTCCATCTCCGAAGGAGGAAGCGATTGGACCAAGATTATCATTATGGATGCTGTTTCCAAAAAAATTCTTGACGAGCCTATCGTTGCAAAATTTAGCGGAGCTTCTTGGCTTGGAGACCAAGGTTTTTTCTACTCTGTGTATGACCAACCCAAAGAAGGAAGTGTACTATCCGGAATGACTGATACTCAAAAAGTCTATTTTCACAAATTAGGAACCAAAGGAAGCGAAGACCAACTGATTATCGGTGGCGAAGACTTCAAGAGAAGATATATGGGAGTTGGCGTTTCAGAAGATGAAAGATACCTCATCTTAAGCGCAGCTAATGCAACCAACGGAAACGAATTGTATATCAAAGATTTAACTCAAAACAAAACTGACTACACTCCAATCCAAAAGGGATATGATTACAACACTGACGTGGTTGACACCAAAGGTGATTGGATATACATTTTGACGGACAAAAATGCACCCAACATGAAGTTGCAAAAATTCAATATTCATAAGCCTAATGTTTGGACAGATGTTATTCCTGAGACAGAAAATGTACTTTCGGTTTCTACTGGAGGAGGTTATATTTTTGCAAAATACATGAAAGACGCTGTCTCTTATGTCAAACAATATGACTTTGATGGGAAGCTAATTAGAGAAATTAATCTTCCAGGAAAAGGAACTGCAAGCGGTTTTGGAGGCAAAAAAGATGAAAAAGAAATGTACTATTCTTTCTCTAACTACATCACTCCAGGAACAACTTACAAATACAATGCGGACACCGGGAAATCTGAAGTTTACCAAAAACCTAAAGTTAAATTTGATCCAGATAATTATGTTTCCGAACAAGTTTTCTTCACTTCAAAAGACGGAACCAAGGTTCCTATGATCATTTCATATAAAAAAGGTCTGAAGAAAGATGGAAAAAATCCAACCATCTTATACAGTTATGGCGGTTTCAATATTTCATTAACCCCTTCTTTCTCAGTTGTTAACGCAATCTGGATGGAAAATGGTGGAATCTATGCCGTTCCTAACATTAGAGGAGGAGGCGAATATGGTAAAAAATGGCACGATTCAGGAACCAAAATGCAGAAAAAAAATGTATTCAATGATTTTATCGCTGCGGGAGAATATTTACAAAAAAATGGTTACACCTCGCCTAATTATATGGCAATCTCTGGACGTTCGAACGGAGGTCTATTAGTTGGAGCGACAATGACGATGCGTCCTGACTTAGCAAAGGTTGCTTTCCCAGGTGTAGGTGTTTTGGATATGCTTCGTTATAACAAATTCACAGCAGGAGCTGGTTGGGCTTATGACTACGGAACAGCCGAAGATAACAAAGAAATGTTTGAATATTTAAAATCTTATTCACCAGTTCATAACGTGAAAAAAGGAGTTTGTTATCCATCAACAATGGTGATTACCAGCGACCACGATGACCGTGTTGTTCCTGCGCATTCCTTCAAATTCGGTGCTGAGCTTCAGGAAAAACAAAGTTGCTCAAATCCTGTCTTGGTAAGAATCGAAGTTAATGCAGGACATGGAGCAGGAAGAAGTACCGAACAAGTCATCGGAGAATATTCAGACATGTTAAGTTTTGCTTTATACGAAATGGGAATCAAAAGCGTCAATACTGGCAAGTAATTGATCCTTCCCTTTCTCCTCATAAAAAAGTCATTCTTTCGAATGACTTTTTTGTTTTTATTTCCGAATTAAATTTATTTAAACCATTTCGAAATTTTATTCTTCAATAGATTAGAAACTCCCGCCTCTATAATATCTAATCCTAAACCGAAATTGCTATCATTGATTTTGAGATAATCCTCTCTCACTTTTGGCATTTCCTCATTTGGGATTTCGAGGTTGGTTTTGGGATGATATTCTATATAAGCAGAACCTCCATTTTTGTGAATTTTCTTTTTGATTTCGTGGGTGAAATAGGGATTCACAATTTTGTTTTCTTGCTTAGTATACTTTTCTTCGGTATCGATTCTTAAATCAATGTAAATATTGATTTCGTATCTCTCACTATCGAAACCATGCCAAAAAGTAGAATCTCTACTGTTGAATTTCTTCACAGAATCTTTCAAGGTATTGAAGTCATAGAACATCAAAAAGCGCTTTTTGTTCTTGTCAACGAAATACGGCTTCTCCAAATCTGCCCGGAAATGGACAATTACTTCATTATTAATTTTGTCATCTTGGGTAATTTTGATTTCAGGACTTTTAAATGCACTTCTAAAATCCTCTTCGTTTCGGTCATTATGAAAATTCAAGCAATAAAAAAGAGAATTCATCCAAGAATCCAATATTTCCTTCTTATTGGTATTTTTAAAATAATTTCTAATTCCGTTCGCCCTTCCATATCGGTACAAAGAAGTTAGCTCGATGCTTCCTTTCTCGTTTTTCGCCTCATAATTAATCGTTTCTTCTAAGCAAAATTTTGGATACTCATAAGAAGGACGAGTCGACAAAGTCTGGTCGGGAAGCACATTCATATAATGATAAAACTGCAATATACCTCTGTTCTCCAAAGTCCCTTCCTCGTCTTTAATCGTTGGGTCAACAAAGAACTCTTTTCCATTATGCTCGATTCTGACAATAACATGATTGAATGACAGCAACGAAGGCAAATAATACTTCATATAATAATCCGCCCTATAATTAACCACCACAATATCAGATTTCACATTGAGATAATCCAAAATAGATTTTAAGAAAACGGATTTTGCTTTGCAGTCACCTTGCTTAGACTGATAAGTCACCGAAGCTTCCTGCGGTTGATGCCCGTTCATTTCATTAGCATCATAGATATACTTGATCTGATTTTGGACATAATCAATTGCCCATTTAATTTTAAGTTCAGGATCCGAAATTTCATCAAGCTTCTGAACGATATCTGGTGCAATTTCCTTGATATCTGCTTTTGCTAAAATTGGTTCGTACAAAGGATAGACAAAATTAGAAAGCTCCTTCCATTCTGCATCTGTGGCAAAATCTATAAATGGAAAAACCTCTCTCGCTGCATCTACTGGATTAAGGTAATTTTCTTCAAGAAAAATATAGGATTCGGATGGAGAGAGTGTTTTCTTTTCGGTGGGTAAAAGATTTCCATTGGAATCTCTAAAGAAGAATGGTTGATAAGCTACCACCTTCGATGTATTGTTAATCAGCTCAAACCTATAAGTACTATAACCCCAATAGACGTCCGGAGTAACGAAAACGTGTTTCATATACTCCTTTCGGATAAATTCTTTATCAGAATATTCATTGACTATCGTTCTTTCGACCACAATGGTATCGTATAGACGAAGGTCTTTGATGGAAATATTTACTTTTTTCGAATTGTTATAGACGCCTCCATCACTCTGGGTTTCGTTATCAAAAACTCTAATGTTGGTATCTGGAGTCTTATCAATCAGAACCCCTTCTCTCACTACCATAAATCGGTGAAAAATAAGATGTGAATTCTCATCCAAAAAAACATCTTCAACAGAAGCTACCTCCAAATTGCGAGATTGTGTCAAGGAATAGATAACGCAGGAATATTCCTCATTTTTATCTTTCTGATAATTAAGAACTTTGTTGATATAGAAACAGATGTCTTTGCCCTCTTCAATAAGTTGTTCGGAAAATGGAGAAGCTTTGGTCATCTCCAAAATTTGGTTATCTGTCGGTGATTTCACCCAATCCGGAGTTGCGGAAAAGGTGTACTTGTCGGATACTGTGCTCATTTGTTTTTTTATTTAATCAAAAGTAAAAAAATTTGAGTAAGAAAAGCTTTACAGACGTTAATTTTCCGCTGTCTCTTTTTTCTTGAAAATTTTTCTGAACACTCCTTTTTTTTCAGTTGGTTGACTACTTTCGGTGGAAGAGCCTTCGATGTATTCTTTTTTGATTTCTTTTATTTTTTTCTTGGCGTCATGGGTGATCTGATTCGCTTTTTGTTTGCCTTCAACAAATTCACCAATGAGACTTTTGGCAAGACCTTCTTCTACTCCCTTCCACAACAAATTAAAAAATGATTTTGTCTTGTCTCTCACCACATTGTCCACGACAACCACCTCAGAACCGGCCGTCGAATTAGTCCTCACCACCATATTGGCAACCGCAGAAAGAATTTTGCTTTTCTGGTGGTCGCTATTAAGAACTTCTATCAACAAATTCTGATGTTTCAAATGAAATTTTCCATTCAATCCGTCTCTGTTTCCTTTGAAATCAAATCCCACTTCCTGAATCAGACCCGTAATCTTAACTTTGAGATAAGGTTCCAAAAAAGAATTAACTCTTCCAGCTGGAAGCTGCGAAATATTTCCTTTAATTGAAAAATTGTCTTGCAAAGAAGAAGTATCCAGTTTCCAAAAGACCTTCATTGGAGCAACGTTCATCAATTTGCAATTAACATTGATGGGGACAGCGGTATTTCCTTTCTGCTTTCCTGAATTAATATTCTGAATATGCGCGTTGAAGTCTCCAAAAACCAATTTTCCTGGTCCTTCACTGGATTTTGAATCTTCTTCGTAAACCAAATTAGAGCTCTTGATATAAGTATTTTTAATAACCAATGGGAATTTAATACTTCGTAGTAAATCGGAGTACATTTTCTTTTTCGTCAAATCATCAGGCGGAATTTTGCTTCTAAAAATATCTGCATCCAGACCCAAAATATCCAATTTAGACGCGTTAACATATTTTCTCTCGGAAACCATATCCCAACTTCCCAACATTTTAATCTTGTCAACCGTCAACGTATAATAGTCTTTTTCCTTGGGAAGAGAGCGCACAAATTGTGCACGAGACAACTTTGGAATCATTTTGAAGTTCGAAATCTCGCAGTTGTTTTTAGAAAACTTGACAAGACCCATCGAGAATCGATAATCCTTATTCTCTGAAGTGAAATCTTTTGTCGTAAAGGAATAATTCCCCAATTTGAATGGCATTTTCGTAGACTTGATGGTCTCTTCGTTCATTTCGAAATCCGATAATTTTGCATAAAAATTATTGAGCTTAATCGGTTTTTTGTCCGTTTCGATGATCAAATTAGAATTCTCCACAAACAAATTCTTCATGGTTAATGGGAATTCTAAACTACTAAAATCAGGTTTCTTTCCAGTGGGTTTGGGCAACCAGATTTTACCATTAATTTGTTCGACTTTAACAAGATTACCATCCAATTTCAGTTTTTCCTCATAGCTCCAATCATTAAGCTGCAACTGTAATCGCTTGACACTTGCGTCCAACAACATCTTTCCCGAAAAAGAAGTTGTTGGTTTCAAAATCAAGCCTTGGAAATCACCATTCTTTCGAGACAATGACCAATTTTTAACAAAGATATTTTGACTCTTGGTCTCGAACGCCGTATTTTGCCCATTCAACTGAATATGCTCAATATGAAACGGAATTTTGTTTTTCCGAGTATCGTCATTTAATTCAAATTCAGAGATATTTGCATTAAAAGCATAGGTAGTAAAAACCGTTTTCTGCATTTTTTGCATTAGAATATCTGCATTTTTGACCGTAAATTGATGCACGTTAAAGTGATTCCAGTATTTTTTCTCACGAGCTTTCTTTGGTGCATTGGATTGATAAATTTTGACTTTAGGATTTTCCAAATAAACTTCTGAGACTTCGGCTTCTTGTTCTTCAAGGTCAAGTCCATTAACGTCTAAAAAATCTACTTGCGCCTCCAAAAGCATCTTCTTATCAGGATGCTTTTCATAAAACGTTTCTTGAGAAATCAAAGGTTGAATTTTAATATTCTTAATCATAATGCGTTCCTTCTCAGACTCAATACTTTTGGCAGTAATGATATGAAGCGAGTCTGGCTGTAAGTAAAAATCAGCTCCGCTCACATTGTAATCTTCAAAAACCATTGGAAGTCGATTCTTGACGGACTCTTCCGACATTTCCAAATTAGATATCTTGATATTAAGTTGGTTTACCGAGAAAAATTTTTCACCGCTCGACCGAAAAATACGGATATCTCCTTCTTTAATGAATATTTTTTTGAGTAAAAGCTCGGTGCTTTTTTGTGCTCCCTTTTGTTTTTTGACCTTGCTTAAAATCAATTTTAAATTAGGGCGTGCCATTGAAATATTAGAAGTGGTAATTTCCCCCTTGAAGAATGCGTCGTACAATGCAATTCGATCGACCTTAAGAGAGTCAATACTTCCTTCGATCCCCATCATCTCTTGAGTGACATTGCTTTTATTACGAACCGAAACACCTGTCGCAAAAATATCACCGCTCAAAAGCTTAACATCTAAAGTTTTGTACGAGACCTGATAGTTAGAATTCTTCTTGATAAGCGCAGGAAGTCGATTCTTCAACCAATAATTGAACCCCAAATTACCAAACAACACCAACAAAAATGCGGTGCCCAAGAAATAGGATAATATTTTGAATCTTTTGTTCACAAAAAAAGCGAAAATTCTACTAAACTAATTTAGTCAAATTTTCGCTAATTCTCTCTTTTTTAAAAAACTATGGAGCAAGAGTTGCTTTACATCTTCTCCATCGCTTCAATTTGCTTAGTATCTCTGGTGTTCTTTTGGACTGCGATTGCGCCAAAAACACTTAAACAAAATGACATTGCGTAAAATCCTTTTTCGCTCAATAATAGTTCCGCATTCCAAAGTCCGATCACCAACAAAACCAAAACAGCAATAATGGCAAACCAACTTAATCCATAATAAAGTTCCGTCACTGGCAAACCTTCCGCTTTATCTCTCACACTTTTTTGTACAGAGATTACCGCAAAAAGACCAAAAAGCAATAGTGTGAAATAATATCCCTTTTCGTTAAGTTCCATCGTTGCATTCCAAAGTCCGATGCAAAAACCTACCGTCCCTATAAATAATGCTGCCCAAGAAGCGCCAATAAAAGCGGGCGTTGGCTTCAATGGATTACGCGTCCCCGAATTTCTAAACGAAAAATCTGGTTTCTTGTCCGTTGTATTTTCTTTGTTTGTTTCCATTTATGTTTTTTTAATTGTTTGTTTTATAACGTTTCGAGGGAAATTACATATCCTTCATGACCTCTCAAATTAATAACGTTTCCCCCATCAAAACAAAGATACTGTCCTTTGATTCCCCTTAAAACGCCTTCAAACTCAGGTTTTTTATCCAAAGTAAAACTCGTGACTTTATCTGGTTTTACATAAGGGTAATCCAATTTCCAAATCTCTTCTTGTTCTGAATAGAACTTTTGGAAGTCTAACGGAAAATATTGCTGAATCTTATTTCGAAAATCCGCCAAATCCATATCTCCCTCATAATCATCTTCTAACATTTTTTTATAATTGGTTTTATCAGGAAGATGTTCTTTCAATGCAACCTCAATCATACCCGCTTCATAACGATTCTCCGTTCTTGCAATGGGAAGCGCAAAAGTCGCTCCTTGGTCAATCCAACGTGTTGGAACCTGCTTTTCTCTGGTAACACCAACTTTGACATCGCCTGTATAAGCCAAATACACCACATGCGGTTGAAGCTGGATTTCTTTTTCTACCTCCAAATCTCGCTCTTCTTCACCAAGGTGAGCACGAGAAAGTTCGGGTCTAATGATCGTGTCACTGGCATAAGGACTTTCAAAAAAACATTTTTTGCAGAAACCCATTCGATAGATTTTCTCGTCGCTATCGCAATTCACACATTGATAACCTGTGTGCTTTATAGAGATGGTTTTGCCAATAAGCTGATTCATATTGATTAAATCTCCCGAAAGATTGAGGTAATATTGTATAGGTTCCGCCAATTGGGTGGTCATTTTTAGGATTTGTCCTTGAAAGTGCATTGCTACAAAATTTTGAGTAAAAATAAAGATTAAATTCTTAAAAACTAATTTTAACACTTAGGTCAAGTTAATCACATTCAATTTCCTTATCTTACCAAATGTTTTTTGACACAGCATCACTAATAAAATGTTGGGGCTAATGGTTTATTTAATAAATTTGCAAAACCTCAAAAAGCACTTTTGACTTCAAAAGGAAAAAAAAGAATAGAAATGACTTATCTGGTTACAGGCGGAAGCGGTTTTATTGGTTCTCACTTGGTAGAACAATTGCTAAAAAACGGACATTCTGTCATTAACATTGACAATTTTGATGATTTTTACGACTATAAGATAAAAATCAAAAATACTCTGGAATCATTAGGAAAACCAACTGATTTTGATTTCAAATCGAAAGAAGAAGACCTACAAAAATTGTCCAAAGAAACTTCAGCAGATAACTATCATTTTTATTTTCAAGATATTAGAGACAAAGAAGGGTTAGAAAAAATTTTTGAAAAACATTCCATTGACCTTATCATCCATCTTGCAGCTTTAGCTGGGGTAAGACCCTCGATTGAAAGACCTTTAGAATATGAGGCGGTTAACATCACCGGAACCATGAATCTTTGGGAATTGAGCAAAAAACACAACATCAAAAAGATGGTGATTGCTTCAAGCTCAAGTGTTTACGGAAATAACGAAAAAGTTCCTTTCGCTGAAACCGATAATGTTGACAAACCGATTTCACCATACGCTGCGACCAAAAAAGCAGGTGAAATCCTGGGTCATGTTTATCATCAACTATACGACATAGATATGATTCAATTAAGGTTTTTTACAGTCTACGGACCACGTCAAAGACCAGACTTAGCAATTCATAAATTCACAAAATTAATTAGTGACAACCAAGAAATTCCTTTCTATGGCGACGGTTCCACAGCTCGGGATTACACCTTTATTGATGACATCATTGACGGAATTCTTAAGTCTATTAAGTACTTGGAAACCCATAATAATGTTTACGAAATTATCAATCTTGGTGAAAGTGAAGTGATTACACTCAACGAAATGGTTCTTTCCCTGGAAAATGCCTTGGATAAAAAAGCGATGAAGAACTTGCTCCCAATGCAACCGGGAGACGTGCAGAAAACCAACGCTGATATTACCAAAGCAAAACAATTATTGGACTATCAACCTACCACCAATTTCCAAAATGGCATAAAAAAATTTGTGGAATGGTTTTTGAGAAAGTGAGAAAGGTTTTAGAGATGAAAACCTGTTAAAAAGTGATTCGGTATACTTCGTTTTACTAAATTGACTTTTAACACAAAAAATTGAAAATCAGACTGAAAAAATTTGTAGTCTGATGTATTTTTTTACATTTGCAAAAAATATTAAAAATATGTATTGGACATTAGAATTAGCTTCTTATTTGAGCGATGCGCCTTGGCCGATGAATAAAGCAGAACTTATTGATTACGCCATCAGAACTGGTGCTCCAATGGAAGTAGTAGAAAATCTTCAAGCCATCGAAGATGAAGGAGAAATCTATGAATCTATTGAAGAAGTCTGGAGTGATTATCCAACGGACGAAGATTTCCTTTGGAACGAAGACGAATATTAAAAGCACTTGGCTGATTGTGACTTACGATTAGCCATTTTCATTTAGAATTATTTTAATTTAATAAAAAGCACAAGGCATAATCGCCTGATGCATCAAGAAGAAAATGAGTTTTTTAGACAAAGTTCTTAAAGGTTTTTTAGGTGATAAGAACGCCAAAGACTTAAAAGAAGTAAAGAAGGTAGTTGCAAAAATCAAATCTGTTGAATCCAAAATTGGAGAATTAACCGATGATGGAATTCGTCAAAAGACGTTGGAATTTAAAGAAAAAATTAAATCCGCAACGGCTAGATTCACAGAAGAAGTCAACAAGACCAAAGAGCAAATTGCCACCACCACTAACATTGACGAGAAGGAAGCCCTCTTCGACAAAATTGAATTAATCAAAAAAGAAGCCTACAATGTAGAAGAAAAGGTTCTTGCCGAGATTCTTCCAGAAGCTTTTGCCTTGATTAAGGAAACGGCAAAAAGATTAGCTCAAAACGGCGAACTTCGAGTGACTGCAACAGAAATGGACAAGAGACTTGCTTTAACCAAAGATTTCGTAGAAATTTCTGGTGATACCGCAATCTACAAAAACTCATGGAACGCAGCTGGAACAGCGGTAGTTTGGGACATGGTTCATTACGACGTACAATACATCGGTGGGGTTGTTCTACACGAAGGTAAAGTAGCTGAGATGGCAACTGGAGAAGGAAAAACTCTAGTTGGTACGCTTCCAATCTATCTTAACGCCCTTCCAGGAAGAGGTGTTCACGTAGTAACGGTTAACGACTATCTTGCAAAAAGAGACTCGGCTTGGATGGGTCCAATCTATCAATTCCATGGATTAACCATTGATTGTATCGATAACCACCAACCTAACTCAGATGGTCGAAGAAGCGCATACAATTCCGATATCACTTACGGAACCAATAACGAATTTGGTTTCGATTACTTAAGAGATAATATGGTTACTTCTCCTGACCAATTGGTACAGAGAGAACTTAACTTTGCAATTGTGGATGAGGTTGACTCCGTATTAATTGATGACGCAAGAACACCATTAATTATTTCTGGACCAGTACCTCAAGGAGATAGACAAGAGTTTGATGTTTTGAAACCATCCGTTGACCGAATTGTAGATGTGCAAAGAAAAAACATCTCTACCATCTTCAATGAAGCTAAAAAATTAATTGCTCAAGGAAACACTAAGGAAGGAGGCTTCAAATTATTACAAGCTTATAGAGGTTTGCCAAAATCTAGACCTTTAATCAAATTTCTTTCCGAAAGCGGAAACAGAGTACTCCTTCAGAAGACTGAAGCTTATTACATGCAAGACAACAATCGCGAAATGCCGAAAGTTGACAAAGACTTGTATTTTGTAATAGACGAAAAAAATAATCAAATCGACCTTACTGATAAAGGTATCGAATATATGTCAGCTGGAAACGAGGATAAAGATTTCTTCGTGTTACAGGACATTGCAACCGAAATTGCAGAACTTGAAGCCAAAAACTTATCCAAAGAAGAAGAATTCGCTGCTAAAGAAGAATTGTTCCGTGATTTTGCGATTAAGTCAGAACGTGTTCACACCATGAATCAGTTGCTTAAAGCTTATACCCTTTTCGATAAAGATGACGAGTATGTGGTAATGGATGGCGAGGTAAAAATCGTTGACGAATCAACAGGTCGTATCATGGAAGGAAGACGTTATTCCGATGGTCTTCACCAAGCAATCGAAGCGAAGGAAAATGTAAAAATCGAAGCAGCAACTCAGACTTTTGCAACGATTACATTACAGAACTACTTCCGTATGTATAATAAGCTTGCTGGGATGACTGGTACTGCTGAAACGGAAGCTGGGGAGTTCTGGGAAATCTACAAATTAGATGTTGTGGTAATCCCAACTAACAGACCTATCCAAAGAGATGACAGACAAGATTTGGTTTTCAAAACCAATCGTGAAAAATACAATGCCGTAATTGAAGAAATCGAAAGATTAACAGGAGCCGGAAGACCAGTATTGGTAGGGACGACTTCAGTTGAAATTTCACAATTACTTTCGAAAGCATTACAATTAAGAAAAATCCAACACCAGGTGTTGAATGCTAAACTTCACCAGAAAGAAGCTGAAATTGTTGCTCTTGCGGGAAGACCTGGAGTTGTAACTATTGCAACCAACATGGCAGGTCGTGGTACCGATATCAAGTTAAGCGATGAGGTGAAAAAAGCAGGAGGATTAGCTATCGTAGGTACAGAAAGACACGACTCTCGTCGAGTTGACAGACAGTTGAGAGGTCGTTCTGGACGTCAAGGAGACCCGGGAAGTTCTCAATTCTATGTTTCTTTGGAAGATAACTTGATGAGGCTTTTCGGTTCTGAAAGAATCGCAAAAATGATGGACAGAATGGGTCATAAAGAGGGAGAAGTAATTCAACACTCAATGATTTCTAAGTCTATCGAAAGAGCTCAGAAAAAAGTTGAAGAAAACAACTTCGGTATCCGTAAGAGATTATTGGAGTATGATGATGTAATGAACAAGCAAAGAGACGTTATCTATAAGAGAAGAAAGAATGCTCTTTTTGGTGACCACTTGAAGTATGACATCAATAATATGATTTATGATGTATCTGCAAGCCTTGTTAACAAAGGAAAAGTTGAAGGAGATTACAAAGAATTTGAGTATGCCGTAATCAAAAACTTCACAATGGACGCTCCTTTCTCCGAAGCAGATTTCAAAAACAAAAATGCGCAGGAACTTACAAGCCTACTTTATAAAGCAGCAGTTGAAGATTATCAAAACAAATTGACTTTGTTGAAAGAGAAATCTTTCCCAATCATAGAGAATGTATACAAAAATCAAGGACAAACGTTCAAGATGATTCAAGTGCCGTTTTCGGATGGCGTGAAGACCATGACCATTGTTACAGACCTAGAAAAAGCATACGAAACTCAGTGTCAAAGTTTAGTTGACGATTTCGAAAAGAATATCACTCTAGCAATTATTGACGAAAACTGGAAACATCACTTAAGAGAAATGGATGACTTGAAACGTTCTTCTCAAGGTGCCGTATACGAACAAAAAGACCCACTGGTTATCTACAAACAAGAGTCATTCTATTTGTTCAGCGAATTGGTTGAAAAGGTTAACAAAGAAGGTATTTCCTTCTTATACAAAGCAGAAATTCCTGTATAATTGATATTAAATCAAAAAATATTTATAAGACTCCCATAAATCTATGGGAGTCTTTTTTTTCTAGAACAAGATTTTTGTCAATTTTTCTCAAAAAAGAGAAACTTCAAAATAATTAATTCCAAATTTTGCTTAAATTTAAGGTCTTTAAAAATTCACTATGGCACTAGTAGACCTTTCAAAACAAATTGCAATCGGAATTGATATCGGTGGAACCAATACAAAATTTGGACTCGTTAATCACCGAGGAGAAATCTTATCTAAGGGATCAATTAAAACAACTGATTTCGAAAAAGTTGAAGATTTTGTAAATGAATTATACAAAAAAATTAAACCTCTCATTGACAAATGTGAGAAAGGTTCTAGATTAGACGGAATTGGCGTTGGTGCTCCTAATGGAAACTATTACAACGGGACCATCGAGCATGCTCCCAACCTCAAATGGAAAGGCGTTATCCCATTCGCGGAGATGATGAGCACAAAGTTTGGCGTACCTTGTAAAGTAACTAATGATGCTAATGCGGCAGCTTTAGGAGAAATGATGTATGGTGCAGCAAGAGGAATGAAGGACTTCATCATGGTGACTTTGGGTACTGGTGTAGGAAGTGGAATCATTGCTGGTGGTCACCTCATCTATGGACACGATGGTTTTGCAGGAGAATTAGGACATACCATTGTAAAACCAGGAGGAAGAAAACACTGGAGTACAGGCTCTGAAGGCAGTTTAGAAGCTTATGCTTCAGCAACAGGGATCGCAATTACTGCAAAAAAATTCCGAGCAGAGTTTCCAGAATCAATGCTTAATGACTATCCTGAAGAACAAATCAATGCTAAAACCGTTCACGAATGTGCACTACAAAAAGACCCAACTTCCATCGAAGTTTTCCGCTATACAGGTCAGAAACTAGGTGAAGCTTTGGCTAACTTTGTAATGTTCTCTTCACCTCAAGCCATTTTGCTATTTGGAGGAGTCATCAAAGCGGGAGATTTTCTTTTGAAGCCTACAAAACTTCACATGGAGCGAAATCTTCTTCCAATTTTTAGAGGAAAAGTAAAACTCGTTTTCAGTGAATTGGACGAAGCGGACGCTGCTATCCTTGGTGCAAGTGCATTAGTTTGGGAGAATAAAAACTAACTTTTTTTTAAAAAATATTAAAATTATTGCGCACCTTTGGGTGCGTTTTATTTATATAGCATGTTAGAAGACAGAAATCAAGAATTAACACCCATTTCAAAATTGGGCGAATTTGGCTTAATCAAGCACTTAACCAAAAATTTTAGTTTAAATAACCCTTCATCGGAATTATCCGTAGGAGACGATGCTGCCATTATAAATCCTGAAGGAAAAAAAGTGGTAGTGACAACCGATACTTTAGCGGAAGGCGTCCATTTCAATTTGGGTTACGTTCCTTTAAAACATTTGGGCTATAAGGCTGTCGTTGTTAACCTCAGCGATATCGCCGCCATGAATGCTACTCCGACTCAAATTTTGGTCTCTTTGGCTGTTTCTAATCGCTTTCCAGTCGAAGCTTTGGACGAAATTTATTCTGGAATTCAATTGGCTTGTCAACGCTACAATGTAGATTTAGTAGGTGGAGACACTACAAGTTCTAATGCGGGATTAGTGATGACAATAACTGCGATAGGTCTCGAAAATGAAGAAAAAAACGTAAAAAGAAGCACTGCAAAACCAAATGACCTACTCGTCGTAACAGGAGATTTGGGAGGCGCATATATGGGACTTCAAATTTTGGAGCGAGAACACGCCGTATATCTTGCCAATCCTAATATGCAACCCGAAATGGCTGGCTATGATTATATCCTAGAACGTCAACTAAAACCTGAAGCAAGGACAGATATCAAAAAGATTCTCGAAGAACTCGACATCCAACCAACATCGATGATTGACATTTCCGATGGGCTCGCTTCTGAAATTCTTCATCTTTCCGACCAAAGCAAGGTGGGATTCAGGCTTTATGAAGAGAAAATTCCTTTGGATACCCTTACCATTTCGACTGCAGAAGAATTTAACCTTAATCCGGTGATGTCAGCACTTTCTGGTGGTGAAGATTATGAATTATTGTTCACCATTACCCCAACGGATTTTGATAAAATAAAAAATCACCCTGATTTTACTATCATCGGACATGCTGTTGAAGAAAATGGAGGAAACTTTATGGTATTGAGAGGAAGTAATGAACTTTCTGAGATTACAGCACAAGGATGGGACGCTTTTTTGAATAAGTAAACCTTTAATTGAAAAGAATTATTTAAAACTGCTGAATTTTATTCAAATTAGAACTTATATAGGATAACTGACGGTCTTTTTCAGAGCTTTGCTTTTAAAAAATATTGTCAGTTATTTTAATT
>NZ_JBYVEB010000028.1:0-33364 GCF_058117085.1 Chryseobacterium sp. CG10_8
GTTCTATACTTTTTAATTTTACTTCGTTAATCTAAAGGATGTCGATTATTTTGATTAACCCTATTATCTTAATGATCTTGCTCTCTATAGCAATGGTTTTCTTTTACCTTAGTCTTAATCTCGACCTCAACCTTAGCCTCAATCTCATTCTCTACCTGTCTTGGTCTTGGATTTTTCCTCCTATGATCATTATACTCCCAGATTTTTACTATTATAACTAGAATGACGATATGATTAGGGGGAGTTTAACTTAGATTATATTTTAAGCTCTAGTATTTAGCTTTTCATGGTGGAGGATATATTTCTAACCTCTATTAGGCAGATATCTTGATTTGTATTAGATTGAGGTTAGTGAGTGTCTAATTTATATTGATTAATCATAGTAGTTTAGAAAAAGACATATGTTTTAAGTACTAATTTGTCGACTGGTTTTAAATAGAAAAGCTCCGATTTCTCGAAGCTCTTATTATTATAGTGTTTTTAATATTTTGTATTAAGGACTTAAAGTTCCTCCAATTTTGGTTGCTACAGATGATACTGTAAAGCTTGAACCTTTTGTTCCACCACTATAATTACCTGCTGAATATAGTCCGTTGAACTCCGTTCCATTAGAAACACTTCCGCCTGTGTAAATATTATAAGTTTTACCAGTTACTACTTTTGCGCTTGAATATAATAATGTTGAGTAGGATTTTGGAGCTTTAAATGTTAAAGCCTCTGTTCCATCACTTGATTGTAAATGGATAATTTGAGCAGAGCCACTTCCTAACATGACTGAATTTTGTGTTGAAGAAGTAGCTGGTAAGTTTGTTCCACCTCCAATTCCAACAATTGTCCCTCCTTTTATTTTGAAAGTTCCTCCATCAGTATCAATCCCTGCTTCTGGTGAGGAAGAACCAACGGCTACTGTTTTTCCACCTGTAACTGTCATTGTTCCGTTAGTATCAATTCCATCATTTGTGGAGCTGTAGGCATATATATTCTCCCCATTGATATATAAAGCACTTATTGCATTAATTGCGTCATCTACTGCATTGATTTCTATTGTACCATCGTTGATGGTTAGTGTACTTTTACTTTCGATACCTTCTCCTTCGCTGGTAGTGATATCAAATGTCCCTCCATTAATTGTGATATACGCGTCAATAGTGGTATCTGTATCATAAGAAGCTGCAATTCCGTCGTCGGCTGCATTAATATCATAAGTTCCATCATTGATAACGATAAAGCCTTCTTCGCAGTCAATTCCGTCACTTGATGATATGATGTTAAGTGTTCCTCCATCTGCAACAAAATAATTATTGGTATGGATTCCATCGGATACAGCTGAAGTTACATTAATCGTTCCGTCAATTACTCTTATATAATCATCACTACAAATGCCATGTTTGTATAAGCTAGAAACATTAAGCGTACCACTTCCGCTAAAAACCAATTGTCCTTCGCTAAAGAATGTTGCCTTTGCATCTTCTCCCGTTGTTGTTGTGTAGGAACTGCTATCCTTTAAAGTATTGCTAGTTCCGTCCGCAAGGACTACAAAAACTCTTTTTTCTGACTGTATGTTAATTGCAGGACCATCGTTATTGGTAATCGTTGCACCGTTTAGAGTTAATTTAAATTTTTTATCGCTGTAGATTTTAACTGAACCACTGGTTGTTGTACCGCTTATTTCGTAGGCTACTTCTGAAACTGTAGAGTTTATAACAACATCTCCACTACTTTGCGTAACAGTTACACCGCTTCCATCCAATGGATTGGTTATAGTTGCTGATGTGCCAGAAAATGCAATTTTTACTGTGCTGCTGAAGGTAGAATTTGCTAAAAGGTCATCCGCATCCGCATAAGCATCAGTATTACCTTCTGCGGTTCCAGTTGTATTAGTGTCGGAAATTGATACCGCACTACTGCTACTTGAACTTGAGTCTTCAGTAACATCTTCATCTCGGTTACATTGTACAACTAATAAAGTTGATAACATCAGAACCAAAGAAAAGCCATAAATATTTCTAAACTTCTCTAATACCGTGTTTGATTTAGAATTCTTCATAATTTCTGATTTAAAAGTTATAAAAGAATAAATGTTCTTCATTCGTAATTTTTATACTAATTTACAGGTGATTTGTTCCCTTCTCAAAATAAATGAGGTGAACAAGTAAAATCTGTCGATGAAGAGATTTGTTTGTTTTTGTAAGAAATGAAGAAGTAGGTTGGCTTTGACTTTTAGGTCTGAAAATAATATAGCACCTTTCCTAAATTTAAGAAAGGTGCCTTCAATTATTAAAATGTTTCTTTAAACTAAGAGTAGAAAAAAGATTGATGACTAGCCATTTTAGGTCTATGACAACATCATTTTTGCTTTTTTGACTCCTTCAACAAGGCGGTCAATTTCTTCAAAAGTATTATATATAGCAAAACTTGCTCTCACTGTGCCTGCAATATTGAAAAATTCCATGATAGGTTGTGTGCAATGATGTCCAGTTCTTACAGCGATGCCCATTTTGTCAAGAATCATTCCCGTATCAGAAGCAATGCCCGCTCCCAATAGATTGAAACTTACCACACCAGTTCGATGTGCTTTTTCACCGTATATTTTTAATCTTTCAATTTCAAGAAGTTTCTTTTGTGCGTAGTCGAGAAGATCCGTTTCGTGTTCTTGGATATTTTTAATTCCAATTTCTAACATAAAATCAATGGCAGTTCCTAAAGCGATATTGCCTTCGATATTGGGTGTTCCTGCTTCGAATTTAAAGGGAAGACCTGCGTAAGACGTTTTCTCAAAGGAGCAAGTAGCAATCATTTCACCACCTCCAAAAAATGGCTGCAAACTATTCAAAATTTCCTCTTTTCCATACAAGATACCCGTTCCTGTCGGCGCGTACATTTTGTGGCCAGAAAAGGCAAAAAAATCACAATCCAGATCCACAACATCAATTTCAAAATGCGGTACAGCTTGTGCTCCGTCAATAACAATCCATGCATTAGATTTTTCTCGTATGATCTTTACCATTTCTTTCACGGGATTCACAACACCTAACGCATTAGAAACGTAGTTGAACGAAACGATTTTTGTTTTTTCGTTGAGATTATTCTCTAAAAAATCAAGCTGAAGAATTCCGTTTTCGTCGATAGGAATAACTTTTAGTCGGGCACCAGTTCTTTCGCAAAGCATTTGCCACGGAACGATATTAGAATGATGTTCGAGATAAGAGATGATAATTTCGTCCCCTTCTTTAAGAATTTGGGAGTTAGAAATCGAATAAGCAATCAAATTGATGCTTTCGGTAGTCCCACGAGTAAAGATTACTTCGTAGTCGTGTTTTGCACCAATAAAATTTTGAACTTTTTTTCTGGAATTTTCCATTTCCATCGTTGACTCCTGACTCAGGGTGTGAATTCCACGGTGAACATTAGAATTGATGGTCTCGTAATAATTTTCGATGGCATTAATGACACAAAGAGGTTTCTGCGAAGTAGCAGCATTATCGAAGTATACCAACTGTTTTCCATTGATTTCTTGGTCGAGAATAGGGAACTGAGCTCTTATATTTTTTAGGTCCAATGTTGTATTATTTAGAATGGTTCAAAGTTAGTGAAAATTTAGCCGTAAAAAAACCTGTTCAATTTCTGAACAGGTTATGTTTATTGTGATAAGATTAATCTTATTCAGCAGCAGTTTCCTCAGCTGGAGCTTCACCACCTTCAACTGGAGCTTCTCCTTCCACCACTTCTTCTTCTTCATCGTCGTCATCCATAATAGCACCACCTTTAAGAGCAGTTCTTGCCATTTTAACAGCAGCAACAACAGTGTTATCAGGATGCATGAAAGTATATTCTGCTTTTTTGATATCACCAATGTAGATTTTGTTACCAATTCTCAATGGAGTTACATCGATAACCACTTCATCAGGAAGATTAGCAGGAATAGACTTCACTTTTAATCTTCTTACAGGCTGTCTCAATACACCACCCGCAACAACACCTCTTGCACGACCAGTAATTCTAACAGGAACTTCCATAACAACAGGTTTGTCTGCACTTAACTGATAGAAGTCAACGTGAAGAATTTTGTCTGTAATTGGATGAAACTGAATATCTTGTAATACAGCTGGGATTGTTTCCCCGTCGATTACTAATTCCACCGTGTGTGCGTCAGGAGTATACACTAAGTGCTTGAAAGACTTTTCTTCTGTAGAGAAGTTAAGAGTTTCTTTTCCTCCATAAACAACACAAGGAACTAATTCAGCATCACGTAAGGCTTTGGTAGATTTTTTACCTACGCTTTCTCTTTTTGCGCCTTGAATTGTAATTGATTTCATTTATAAAAAATTTTAAAATAAGTTTCTTTTTTTCTTGGGCGTGCCCTCTCAAGATTTGCAGATTCTTCTCCCAAAAAATCTTTCGAGGTCGGGCTTTTCGTTGCAATCTTTTCGACTTTTTTCAAAAGCCAAAAAGGATTTTCACTTCAATCTCTCACGCAAACGTTCGGATAATAAGCTTGTTTTCAGTTAGATAATGAATTTACCACTAATTGATTTGTGCTCATGAACCATCTGCATAACATCCGCAAATAATGGGGCGCAAGATAGCACTTTTATTTTAGATGACAAATTATTTTTAACTGGAATTGTGTCGGTTACGATGACTTCTTCGATTTTAGAATTCTGAATATTTTCGTAAGCTTTTCCAGAAAGCACACCATGAGTAGCCATTGCTCTAACAGATTTTGCACCTTTTTCGATTAAGATGTCCGCTGCCTTGCAAAGTGTCCCAGCTGTATCAATCATGTCGTCAATCAAGATAACATTTTTATCCACTACATCTCCGATCAGGAACATCTCTTCCACAACATTCGCTTTTTTCCTTTCTTTATAAGCAATCACGACTTCGGCTCCAAGATAACCTGCATAATTTTTTGCTCTTTTGGCACCACCCATATCTGGTGAAGCGATGGTTAGATTATCTAATCCCAAAGACTTAATGTGGTCAACAAAAATGGTAGAAGCGTACAAGTGGTCAACAGGGATTTCGAAGAAACCTTGGATTTGGTCTGCGTGCAAATCCATCGTCATAATTCTGGTTGCGCCAGCTGCAGTCAAAAGATTTGCTACCAATTTGGCGCCGATTGGCGCTCTTGGTTTGTCTTTTCTGTCTTGTCTTGCTAACCCAAAGTAAGGGATTACCACCGTAATATTCTTTGCTGATGCTCTTTTTGCAGCATCAATCATAAGTAACAGCTCTAACAAGTTGTCTGCTGGTGGAAAAGTAGAACCAATTAAGAAAACACGACCTCCTCTTACAGATTCGTCTAATACCGGTTCAAACTCTCCATCACTGAATTCTTGAAAATTAATCTTTCCAAGTTTTTGTCCATAAAAGGTTGCGATTTTTTCTGCCAGTTCTTTGCTGGTCCTGGTTGAAAAAAGATAACTCGACTGCGCCATTTTTTGATTTTTAGAAGTTGTGCAAATTTATAAAAAATAAAAAACCACCCGCAATAAAATCGAGTGGTTGTATTAATTTTACATTTTCATGTAATTATGGATTAAGGAAATTTCACACCTGAATAAGAGTTGGCATTAACCTGAGGTAGGGTAGAACCGTACTTACTGTTAATAGCTTTGATAAACTCGTTAGCAATAACTGCGTAACCTCGTCCAGTTAAATGTATCCCATCAAGGGAGAATGTTCCTCCGGTTGCGAAGGTAGCTGTGTATCTTACTCCATCATAGATGAGACCGGAGCTAGCAGAAAGCTCTTGCATTTTTTTGTTTGCATCAACAAACGCTAAGCCTTTGGTGTCAACCACGCTTTTAATCACCGTATTATAGGTATTGGTAGCGGTGATAAGGTTTTCAATTTCTTTCGCGGTCAAAACGTACTTGTCTGTCAATGGAACTGCAGTTCCTGCACTCATTCCAGTAGGATTACAAGTTGCATCATATGGTTTCATTAGAGATGACGCAGTTAATAGAATCAAGTCCGTTGATTTTGTCTGACGATAAGATTTAAGTGCGGCATTGAATCCTGTTAAATCAGTCAACTCGTCGTCTAAGATAACTGCTCCATTAGCAACAGCTCCTGCTGAAAAAGTGATAAGTCTTTTTTGATATTCGGCATCTGATAACAATCCATAGTTTTTCATGGTTAACAATCCTGCATTATAAGGTGCATAAGCAGAGTTAAGTTGGGTTACTTGCGCTGCTGTTAAATTTGTTATTGGTTGACTAGGTACTGTTGTGAAAAAAGGTATGGATGTAACATAAGGAATGTTAGCAACAACACCTTTTGCTCCACTAGAAGTCAGAGTATTAATCAAAGTGCTATATACCGTCTGAAAAGTTGTGGTATCTGTAATTGGATCAGTTCCATCTCCTCCTGTGGTTGCGTAACCAAGAACATCATTGTTTCCAATCCAAAGTGAAAAGAAGGTAGGATTCTGGGCCATAGCGTCTTGTATCACGGAGGAAGTTGTTGATGTTGCAAATCTTGCGTAGTAAGGATTTGCGGTAACAGGATTCGATACTAATCCAGATGGATTTCCGTATCCAGGATATAGCAAGTGGTAAGACTTTGCTCCTGGAACCCCAAGATTTTGATAAGGTCCTGAGGAAGAAATATTGTCAAGATTAGCACCAGGCGCAGAAGGTTTTGGAGCTAACGCATTATTACAGTCTAGTCCAAGCGTTATTTTGCCGTAGAAACTTGTTCCGCCACTCAGCGTAAAAAGATTAGTAAAGCCTCCTGTGTTGTTTGGCATCATAGGTTGTTTGAAAGTTCCTCCTCCAGCCAACATCATTTGTTGAGCAATGATATTTGGAAAGGATTCGTTTTGTCCATCAATATAAAGTGCTCCATCTCTAAAACCAGAAGTAAGGGAGTTACCTAAAGAAACATACTTGCTGAAATCGGCAGAGCCACTTGTTACCACAACATCTGCAACATCTGTTTCGAAATCAGTTTTACAACTTATACTTGTTAGTAAGGCAGAGGCTGCGATACAAGTTAAAAATATTTTTTTCATAATTTTTTTAAATTAAAAAGGATTGTAAGATAAACCAAGTCCGAAATACAAAGCCTTTGATTTGGCTTGTCCACTGAATCCTAAAATTTCATTATTAAATGTTCTGTGTTTCATGAAGGCATAAGCACCTGCGATATCGACACCAAAAGATTTACTAATCTGATATCCAAGACCTGCAGTAACAACTCTGTTATCAAATGACGGACTTTCCGGACTGTAATTTTCATCAGAGTAAGGAGATTCGTCATAATACCAACCTAGTCTACCTGCTAATTTTTCGGTTAGCATATACTGGGTACCCAATCTGAAGCTTTTTGCATTTTTCCAATTTTTGATAGAAACTGATTTAGTAGGATCAGACGTTTGATTTCCAACAGGTGCATTTTCGAAATCAACAACGAGACGGTTGTATCTTTCCCAACCATGATAATTGAAGTCGGCTGATAAAGACCATTTTGGTGTAACTTTATAAGTTGCCCCAATAGTATATTCTTCAACCAATGGAAGTGTTGCCGTAAAGCCGTCTTGACCATTAGCATCCAATCCGAGATTGTTGTACAAACTGCTTGAGATATTGAATGTTGCAGTTCCATTCTTAGCTTCCATATCCACAGGAGAACGATAGGCAACGCTAATATCTAAATTTTTGTCAGGACGGAAATAAAATCCAAATCCAAAACCTTGTCCAGAAGCTTTTTCATCATTAAGATTTAGCGAGCCACCAAGTTGTGTTGCAGCTCTGTCCCAATCTACACTTCCTTTTGCATAAATATAGCTTCCACCAAATGATAGCCATGGTGCCAACTTTACGGAAATCATGGGTTGAAAGTAGAATGCCTTTAATTCAATGTTTTCTACCATTTCCTTTCCATACCAGTCAGAAGGATACTCAACAGTACTTCCAAAAGGAGTTGAGAAACTGAAACCTACCGATAGATTATCCACTATCTTATAAGCAATTGCTCCATAAGCAGGGGTTCCCATTGGATTGTTTGTTTCATAGGACTGTAATGTTGAAGTGTTTTGCGTTGTAACTTTTGCTTTAATACCAAAGCCACCAGCGGCAATACTTAGTTTGGAGGGAATGAAAGAAATACCTGCAGGATTAAAAAATGCAACACTTGCATCTTCTGCATGAGCACTGGTATGTGCTTGAGCAAGTTGTCTAACTCCTTGCAAAGAAACCCGAAAGCCTCCGGCGTAAGAAAAGACA
Organism: Chryseobacterium sp. CG10_8; assembly: GCF_058117085.1. Classification (NCBI taxonomy): domain Bacteria; kingdom Pseudomonadati; phylum Bacteroidota; class Flavobacteriia; order Flavobacteriales; family Weeksellaceae; genus Chryseobacterium; species Chryseobacterium sp. CG10_8. Next base: position 8,235 of record NZ_JBYVEB010000028.1, read on the forward strand.
CCTGCTAAAATAGCAGTAGAAATAAAGATCTTTTTCATAAATTTCGTTAATTATTGAAGTCAAATATAGAATTATTTTGCAAACTCTTGTTAATTTTTCTTAAAGATTTTGAACTGATATTATTTAGTGAATAGAATTTTGGTTTTAGGTTTTATATAAATTTGATGTTATTCGTAAAGAATTGTTATGTTTTAAAAGTTCATTATGTAAATGTTTTAAAGGCAGTGCTGTTCGTAAGACTGCGATTACTTTTCAATGAAAGCTGTGAATTTGTAAGTGCAAATAGAAAAATAGCTGATGCATCTACGGTTGTTGTAATTAATTGGCGATATGGATAATTGGATTGATAATGAGATAATTACTTAAATTTTTTGTATGAAAACAGAAAGAAACAAAAAAATCATACATTTGCAGAAACAAATAGAGTTAATATGAGTTGTGGATGCAAATCGTCCGACGATTCTACACATAACTGCGGTACAAAGTCAGAAAACGGATGTTCCAATGTAGATCACTGTGGAAATAGTTATAAATTAAGTGTTTTCGATTGGCTTTCTAATATAAATAATCCTGCTTCCAAAGACCATGATTGGGTGGAAGTTAGGTTTAAAAATGATAGAAAAGGTTTTTATAAAAACGTTAATAATGTACCTTTACACATAGGTAGTGTAGTTACTGTAGAGTCCAGTCCTGGACATGACGTGGGAGTTGTAAGTCTCACAGGTGAGTTGGTTAAGATTCAGATGAAAAAGAAAAAAATCTCTGAGGAAAACCCACTCAAAATTTATCGCGTTGCCAACCCGAAGGATGTTCAGACTTGGCAAGATGTACGTAAGAAAGAGGAAGCTGTTAAGCGAGAGTCTAGAATGATTGCTAGCAATCTTCGATTGGATATGAAGATTACTGATGTAGAGTTTCAGGGAGATGGTGGAAAAGTTACGTTTTATTATACATCTGACAGTCGAGTAGATTTTCGTCAATTGATTAAGGAATATGCAGTAGCATTTCGCACCAAAATCGATATGAAACAAATTGGTTTCCGTCAGGAAGCTGCAAAAATTGGAGGTATTGGTTCTTGTGGTCGAGAGTTGTGTTGTTCCACTTGGTTGACCGATTTCCGCTCTGTTAATACCAATGCTGCACGTTATCAGCAATTAAGTATTAATCCTCAAAAATTGGCGGGACAATGTGGAAAGCTTAAATGTTGCCTTAACTTTGAGTTGGAAAGCTATCTAGATTCTTTAGGAGACTTTCCAAGTTCCTCAACTACTTTAGATACCGAAAAAGGAAAAGCTTTTTGTATAAAAATCGACGTCTTCAAAAAGAAGATGTGGTTTGCCTATGTAGAAAGTTCAATTTCTTGGTACGATTTAGATGTAGTAGAAGTCAAAAAACTGATTCAGAAAAATAAGAAAGGAGAAAAGATTCCTCCTTTAGAAGAACTGAAATCAAAAGATTCCTTCGAAAGAAATGTAGATATTATTGAGGAAAACCATGTTGATAGATTCGAGAAGAAGCGTCGAAATAACAATAACAACAATAGGAAGAAGAGTAATAATAATCGCAATCCTAATCAGAAACCGCCTCAGCAGGAAAAGTCCACTCCCAAACCTTCAGAAAATAGAGGTAACAAGGGAAATGGAAATCCTACCAACAATGCTAATAATAACAATAATGGGCAAGGTGGTAATAATGCTAATAAAGGAAATAATAAGAATCGAAAAAAACATAATAAACCAGCGCCAAAACCTAATGAAAGTAAATAAGCTACTTACACTATTTTTTGTCTTTTGGATATTAATAGGATGCAATAGCTCTTCCGAAGAAGTGAAGATGGTTTCTACCAATGGAGTTTGGAGTAAAAAGCAAAGTTTGGAAATCCCTTTCGAAATCAAAGACAGCAATCCGAAAAATATTATATTTGTTTTAAGAAACAATAACGATTATCCATATAGTAACGTGCGTTTCTTTGTTGATTTGAAGGATGGTAAGAATAAATTAATTAAGACAGATACCCTTAATTGTATTATTGCGAAACCAACTGGAGAATGGATTGGTAGTGGGTTTGGAGACATCAAGGAAGTCGAGTTTATGTATAAATCAGACTTTAAGTTCCCGCAACTAGGAAAATACAAAGTATCAATAAAGCAAGCAATGCGAGTTGATAAACTGAAAGGCATCGAAGATATTGGATTGAAATTAGTAACAGTAAAGCCATAAATCATCTATGGAGAATAATAAAAATACTAAGAAAGCAAGTACATTTCCGCTTCCTCCTAAAAAGAAAAGCACAGGATGGAAGAAGTGGGTGAAAATTATATGGATTTCCTTCATAGCATTAGTTTTGGGGATTTCAGGGTTGTTTTTTGCCGTTTCTCAAGGATTTTTGGGTGATATGCCTGATGTCAAGCAGTTGGATCACCCTGATATTTATGTTGCGTCGGTAATTTATTCATCCGATGGACAAGAAATAGGAAAATTTGAGCAAGAGAAAACGACTCCAATTAAATATGCAGATCTTCCTCCTCATTTGGTTTACGCACTACAGGCGAAGGAGGATGAGAGATTCAAAGAACATTCGGGGGTAGATTTACAAGCTTTTTTGCGTGCAATTGTGTATGGAGGAAAGCGAGGTGGAGGTTCTACCATTTCTCAACAGTTGGCGAAACTTCTTTTTACACCAGAGCCATCTACCAATAGGATTGTCCGTCTGACTCAAAAGATGAAGGAATGGGTGGTTGCAGTAAGTTTGGAGAAGAGATTTACTAAAGAAGAAATTGTAGAATTATATTTTAATAAATTCAACTTTAATAATGGGGGTAACGGTATTGAAATGGCTTCTAGAATCTATTTTAATAAGACCGCAAAGCAATTAACCCTTCCTGAAGCAGCTACTTTTGTGGCAATGCTGGAGGCGCCTTCTAGAAATAGTCCTTTGAAAAACCCAGAGAGAGCAAAGGAGAGACGCAATATGGTGTTGAGAAAAATGTTGGAGACTGGGTATATCGATCAAGCGACGCATGATAAGGCTATTGCTGCTCCTGTGGTTGTTGATTATCAACCTGTGAAAACAGTATCGGAAGGCTATTCTGCATATTACAAGTTCTATCTTAAGAAAGAGATCGAGAAGTATTTAGAAAATTACGAAAAGGAAACAGGTAAAAAACTAAATTTATATAAAGACGGTCTTAAAATATATACCACTTTGGACTCCAAAATGCAAAAGTATGCGGAGGAGGCCACCAAAGAACATTTGGTAAGTTTGCAAAGAAGTTTTGATAGGGAGCATAATGGTAGAAGAAATCGTCCCTTCTATGATGTTTCGGATCAAAAAGCAGAGGCAATAATTATTGCGGCAATGAAACGAACTGGACGTTACAGAATGTACAAGGCAGACAGCATGTCGGAAGAAGCTATTATGGCTGAATTCAAAAAGCCTATTAAGATGTCCAAATTTACTTGGGACGGAGAGGAAGATGTAGAGATGTCTCCTTGGGATTCTATCAGGTACCACAAGCAAATCGCAAGATCTGGTATGATGTCAATGGTTCCTGCGACTGGCGAGATTAAAGCTTGGGTTGGAGGTATTGATTGGCAACATTTCCAGTATGATCAAGTATTTCAGGGTAAAAGACAGGTAGGGTCTACCTTCAAACCATTTGTATATGCCACAGCTATAATGAAATTGGCTTATACACCATGTACACTAGTTAATAGTGGATCTTACAATAAAGGAGGTTGGCACCTTGCTGGTAAGGGAGGAATGGTTCCTATGAAAGTAGGTTTAGCTCATTCCCTTAACCCAGTTGCTGCTCGATTAATCGAAGATGCAGGGGTTGACAATGTAATACAGTTGGCTCGTGATCTAGGAGTGACAAGCGAACTCAAAGGAAATAATTCGATTGCTCTTGGAACGGCTGATGTTACTATTTATGAGATGTTAGGGGCTTATAGTACTTTTGCAAATTTTGGAAACTATCAAAAACCAGTGATGATTTGGAGAATTGAAGATGCCAATGGAAGGGTTATTAGTGAAGTAAAACCAACGATTAAGGAAGTGATGAATCCAAAATATGCTTATTCTATGATCGAAATGATGAAGGGGGTAGCAGAATTTGGAACCGCTTCTGGCGAGTTGAGAAGAAGAGGGATTAGTGCGGGTGTTGATATTGCAGGTAAAACAGGAACAACTAATGATAACGCGGATGGTTGGTTTATTGGATTAACTCCAAAACTGGCAACTGGTGTTTGGGTAGGTTGGGAAGATATGCAATCTCACTTTGCAAGCACAGGTGAAGGACAAGGAGCCAAAATGGCGTTGCCAATATGGGCAATTTATATGAAGAAAGTATGGGCTGATAAGACCTTAGGGATTACACCAGAAGATAAATTTACCAAGCCGTCAGATTGGCAAGGAGGATGTGATGATTTGAGAGGAATGGGTGGATATGGTGACGAAGGTGGCTACAAAACTCTGGATGAGTTGAAGAATCCTACGATACAGCCAAAGAATAATACAGGTTCTACAAGTTCTGGTAAAAAGGAAGAAAATATCAACGATGCGCTCAGTAAAGATGAAGACATCGATTTTGATCAATAATAAATTAAGCCTTCAATTTCTGAAGGCTTTTTAATTGAACGAGTTATTTGAAATTTATGAATTTAGAAGAAATTTCTAGTCCTTTTTTGGAAAGCTTTCCCGGAGATTTTTCTGGAAATCTTATGCAGCGACAGACATCCGGAGTTTTGTTTTGCACGGTTTCCCCTGTAGGGTTTTCTGAACCAAAACTCCTTGCCTTTAATGAAAGTTTATCAGAAAAAATAGGCTTAGGGAAATTTGAGGTTGGAGATTTGGACTTTTTGGTTGGCAATTATTTGCAGGAAACCGTGAAAACTTATGCTACTGCTTATGCTGGACATCAGTTTGGAAGTTGGGCTGGACAATTGGGGGACGGAAGAGCTATTTTTGCTGGTGAAATTCAGAATTCTTTAGGTGGAAAGACTGAACTCCAATGGAAGGGAGCAGGAGCTACACCTTATTCGAGGACGGCTGATGGAAGAGCTGTTTTGAGATCTTCTGTCCGAGAATATTTGATGAGTGAAGCGATGTATCATTTGGGCGTCCCAACTACTAGAGCTTTAAGTTTGTGTTTGACTGGAGAGGACGTGATTAGAGATATTCTTTATGATGGGCATCCAAAGCCTGAAAAAGGAGCCGTAGTTATGCGTACTGCGGAAAGTTTTTTAAGGTTTGGTCATTTTGAATTGTTGTCCGCCCAAAAGGAAAACGAATTACTTCAAAGGTTAGTAGACTTTACCATTGAAAATTATTATCCCGAAATAATTTCGGAGGGCATTCAAAAATATAAGGATTTTTTTGAGCAAGTTGCTCGAAGAACTGCAGATTTGATGGTGGAGTGGTTTCGGGTAGGCTTTGTTCACGGGGTGATGAATACCGATAATATGTCAGTTCTTGGTTTGACTATTGATTATGGTCCCTTCGCCATGTTGGAAGATTATGACCTTAATTTTACTTCCAACACAACAGATATTCCTAGCCGTCGATATGCTTTTGGGAAGCAAGGTCAGATCTCGCAATGGAACCTTTGGCAATTGGCAAATGCATTGTTTCCTCTAATTAGAGATGAAGCTTTTCTTGAGCAAGTCCTTAACGACTATAGTTCTTATTTCTGGGAAGAGTATGATAAAATGATGCTTCGAAAGTTTGGGCTAGATGATTTGAAATCTGGCGATGAAGAGTTTTTTACTGAATGGCAAAAGTTGATGGAGACCTGTCAATTTGATTATGCGCTGTTCTTTAATGAAATTGAAAATCTAGAGAGCATCAATTATTCTACTTTCTTTGATAAAGTTTCTTATTCAGAATTTACCCCTGAAAGGGAGAATATGCTTAGACTTTTTTTGGAGAAATTTAAAATTCGAAAATCCCAAAATATAATATCAGATCAAGATTCATTGACACTCATGCAGCAAAATAATCCTAAATTTATCCTTCGCAATTATCTGCTTTTTGAATGTATTAATGAACTAGAATTAGGGAATGATACACTTTTTAACCGACTTTGGGAAGCATTACAAAATCCCTACGAGGAGGTTTACCCAGAATTTTCACTCAAAAGACCAGAGAAATATAATGACACTCCTGGTTGCTCAGCTTTGTCATGCAGTTCCTAAGTATAGGGTAATTGTCGTAATTAATTTTACTTTTGCAAAAAAAGTCATCATTTGAAAGTAATTAGAAGTATTGGTCAGTTTTTATCGTTGGTCTTGCCCTCCTCTTGGTTAGAAGCTGGGCTGTTTTTGTTCTTTTTTGTTTGTTATGGTTTCCTAGGAAGTTATATCGCACTCAATTACAGCATTATTTTTGATGATAGAATTCCGTGGGATGCCTATTTCAGTTTTGACAATCGAGCAATAGTTATGAATGGAGGAGGATTCGAAAGACATCCATTGACTTATTATTTTTTCAACTGGATTAGGGAGTTTGCATTGCTTTTCTCAGGGGGCAAAGTGGATTCAACTTTTCGATTGGTTTTGGCTTTGTGCAGTAACTTGATGGTTTGCTTGGGAATAGTTCAAGTTTTTAAATATCTAAGGAATATTGTTAAGCTACCTTTGAAAATCATTTGGATGATTTTGATTTTCTATGCATTGTTTTCGACCAACATCCTTTTGAGCTTTACTCCAGAAACCTATGCTTATTCATTGTTTTTTTTGACGCTGTATCAATATTATGTTGCAATAAAAATTAAAAAGGATAAAACGATTCCTATCTATGCATTAACCCTTGGGGGAGTTGCTATTGGCGGAATTACCACAACCAACTTGATTAAAGTTTATCTTCCTGTGTTATTTGAAAAGGGACTTTTTAAAAGTTTTACTAGATTCTTTAATACCTTCAGTCGTGTGATGATTTCATTGATGATTTTTGTGTTTCTATTTTTGTATAGAATTCAGTTTGACTATCAGATTTTGTTAAGTAAGACTGGTGAACAATATGACAAATTCACCAAATTAAAAAGTACGCCGCTTTGGGATATGATTTACTCGTGGTTTTTTGGTGGGAACATTTTGTTTTCGAGTTTTGTGGTGAAAGATTATAAGTCCAAAGCTGGGTTTGAGTATAAGGCACTTTTTATGGATGTTTTTTCCTCTCCGGTTTCTTATGGTGTCACCGCTCTTATCTTTTTGCTAGTATTTTGGAGTTGGATACGCAATTTTAGAAATAAGCTACCTCAGATGCTGATGGTTCTTTTCCTGTTTGATATTTTGATTCATTGTGTGCTTAAATTTGGGATTAATTGTTCTTATATCTATGGAGGACATTTTGTTTTTGTAATTCCTATGATGTTAGGATGGTTATTCTTCTCATATCGAAACTCACCAAAAATTCTAACATCTCTATCCATGACTCTCATTTTGATTTCTGTTTTTGTCGGAATCAATAATCTTTATCGGATGGAAGAGTTTTTTATTTATTTGGACCACTACTACCAATAAAAAAACCGGAGCAAGTCCGGTTTTTATTTTGTTATAATCTCAAATACTATTTCGCTTCTGCGCAGAAGATATTATACTCAACAACTCTTGCTTCTTTGAAGATCTGTTTCACTTTTGCAAGGTCTCCTTTCGCTGATTCTCTGGTGAAATAACTACCCGCTAGAATTTTATAATCAGGACGTAGGGAAGCGTCTGTAATCACTTTGATATAAGGGTATTTAGAACGGAAATACGCTTTCACTTTGTTCGCTTCATCATTGCTCTTCACCACATTAACTTGGATTTTATATCCTTGTATTTTTGGATTTTGGCGACAAACCTCCTCTGTTGTCAAAGCTCGGTTGGGAACCAATACTTTCTTTTTTGTGGTAGTAGTTGGTGTACTTGTTCCATTTGTGGCTGTGGTTTTCGCGCTTTTTGAGCAGCGTCCTTCCATATCAAGTAGACCTTGATTAATTTTTTCATCCATAGAAATTGTTAGTTCAGTACCATTGAGGGTATCTTTTTTAACAACGTCTTGTGCTTTGAAACCTATAGTAATGCATATGAATGCAAACAAAAATGCAATTTTTTTCATCCTAGAATTTATTTTGGCAAAAATAGTATAAATAAAAATTATTCCAAACTCTATTATTTAGAATAATTACAAATTAACCAAAATGATTATATGCATACCAAAAGGGCTGTTAATTTCTGTTAAAAATGTTATTTTTGCGCATTATTATGTATTCCGAATATTCTCACGGAAAAATTTACTAACACAAGACTATATAAATGATTAGTTGGAAAAAGCATTACAAAAGAGGGCTGATTGTACTAAGTTTGTTACTTTCAACCAGTGCTTCTATTTACGCACAAGGAGATGCCAAAAACGGGGAGAAACTATTTAAAGCCAATTGTGCGGCTTGTCACGCTTTAGATAAGCAAATGACAGGTCCTGCTCTTAAAGGTGTAGTTGACCGTCTGAAAACCGAACAGGGACTAGAAAAAGATTGGTTCTATAAGTGGGTTAAAGATAACAAGGCGCTTCGTGCTTCTGGAGATAAATACGCGAATGAAGTATTTGAAAAATTCAAGAAGGTTGAAATGACTCAATTTCCAAGTCTCAACGATAAGGATATCGATGATATTTTGGAATACACTACTAATCCGCCTGCTGCGGAACCAGCAGCTGATGCAGCCGCTACAGATGCTAATTCTATTGCTGCTATTGAGGCTAGCAAAGAGCAGCAGAATAATTCTAAAATCGTAATCATTTCATTAGCTGCAATCGGAGCGTTATTGCTTTGGTTACTTCTTAAATTGAAGCAGCTTGTTAAAGTTCAACAATCATCGGAGCTTTCTGACTTGGATCAGACAAGGGTGAAATCTTTTGGTGAACTTTATACGAAATATAATACTGTTGGTAAGGTCATTCTTGGTTTTGTTGGATTGATGGCGTTTTATGGAGTGTGGAACTGGATGATGTGGATTGGTGTTTACAAAGGATATCAGCCAGAGCAACCAATCTATTTCTCTCACAAAATTCACGCTGGAGAAAATAAAATCGACTGCCAAATGTGTCACTCTTCTGCAAAATATGGTAAGGTTTCTGAAATTCCTTCAATGAATGTTTGTATGAATTGCCACAAGACTATTTCTGAATATAATGGTAAATATATCGAGCCAGGTAAGAGTAAAGAATTCTATACTGGTGAAATTCAAAAGATATATGCAGCGACAGGATGGGATCCAGCAACTCAACAATATACTGGAAAGACGAAGCCAGTTGAATGGACTCGTATTCACAATATGCCAGATTTTGTATACTTCAACCACTCTCAACACGTAGTAGCTGGAGAACAAGCAATCATGACAGCATTTAATAAGAAAAATCCAGACAACAAGATTGATGTGGTTTGTAAAGCTTGTCACGGAAAAGTAGATACAATGAATGTGGTACAGATGGCTAATGATTTCACTATGGGATGGTGTATCGAGTGTCACAGAACTACAGAAGTGGATATGGCTAATGGATACAACCAAGCATATTTCAAAAAACTTCACGATAAACTGAAAAAACAATATCCGACATCCGAAGGAAAGATTACAGTAGATGCAATTGGCGGATTGGAATGCGGAAAATGTCACTATTAATAAATCAACTTAAAAGCAGAAGTATCAATGGCTTCAAATAAAATACAATTTAGAAGTATTCACGAACTTAAAGATCGAGATCTTAACCACAAGTTGGCTCAGAAGGAGTTTCAAAATGAACTTCCAGTTGAGGATTTCTTAGGGGATTCCGATAAGATGAACAACGGTAGTACTTCCAGAAGAGACTTCCTAAAACTATTAGGCTTCTCTACTGCAGCGGTTACTTTAGCAGCTTGCGAAGCTCCGGTTATCAAGACGATTCCTTATGTTGTAAAACCGCATAGCATTATTCCTGGGATTCCCAATTATTATGCTTCTACCTATTTTGACGGTTTTGATTTTGCAAGTGTTTTGGTAAAAACAAGAGAGGGAAGACCAATCAAGATTGATCCAAATCCAGCAGCAAGCGAATTAGGGAAAACCAATGCAAGAGCTCAGGCAAGTATTTTGTCATTATATGATAATGATAAAATTAAACAACCTAAGTTTGATAAGAAAGATGCTACTTTCGATAAAGTTGATACTTATGTGTTAGATGCACTTACTGAAACCCAAAGTGCTGGTAAGAAAATCGTTTTACTATCTCATTCGTATGCTTCACCAAGTTTCAAGAAAGTTTTTGCTGATTTCAAAGCAAAATATCCTTCTGCAGAATTGGTAACCTACGATGCATATCCTTATGCTGCTGCATTAGACGCGGCAGAAGAGGTATTCGGACAAAGAGCATTACCAGTATATGATTTAAGCAAGACTCAGTTAGTAGTTTCGTTCCAAGCTGATTTCTTAGCTGATTATAACGCTGGAAGTTTAGAAGTATCTTATGCTGCTGCCAGACAACCGGGAGAAAATATGTTGAGACATATTCAGGTTGAGTCTAATATGTCTTTAACTGGTGCTAATGCTGACGAAAGAGTTAGACTTAAGCCAAGTGCAGTAAACAAGACTTTAGTTGAAGTGTATAACGCTTTGAATGGTGGTTCAACTAATGATAAAGAAGCGGCTAAAATTGCTAAAGAACTTCAAGCTAAAGGCAGCAATGCAGTTGTTTTTGCTGATGGTTCAAAAGGGGCTTACGTTTTAGCTCATTTGATTAATCAAAAATTAGGTTCTACTGCTTTTACGGGTAAAGCAAATTACTTGAAAGAGTATAGCGGAGCTAGATATCAAGAATTTTTAGGATGGTTGAACGCTGGCCAAGTTGGAGTATTGATTTCCAATAATGTCAATCCAATCTATTCTCATCATAAAGGTGAAGATTTCAAAAAATCTTTATCTAAAGTTAAACATATCGTTGCGGTTTCTGATAAAAAGAACGAATTGTACGATATGGCAAAAGTGGCGATTCCTGTTGCTAACTGGTTAGAATCTTGGGGTGATATGACTCCTCAATCTGGAGTGTACACATTGATGCAGCCTACGATTCAGAAAGTTTATAAGTCTAGACAAATTGAAGAGTCTCTTCTAGTTTGGACGAACGGAAAGAATAATGCTGCTAATAATTATTATGATTATTTGAAAGCTAATTCAGCTGCTTATTTAGGTGGTTTGAGTTTTAATCAAGCTTTGTATAACGGTTTTGCTGCTTCTGAAGGAGCAACTGGACTTAGTTATGCAGGTGGTAATGGTGCTCAAGCTGTTGCTGAATTAGGTGGCTTCAAAGCTTCTGATTTTGAATTAGTTTTATATACTAAGACTTCAATGGGTGATGGTACACAAGCTAACAACCCTTGGTTGCAAGAGCTTCCTGATCCATTGACGAGACTTTCTTGGGATAATTATTTAACTGTTTCTCCAAAAGATGCAGAGAAATTAGGATTAGAGAATAGTCTTAATGCTAGAATGCAGCTAGACGGAACCAAAGTTAATGTAACTGTTAACGGTGTAACTGTTAAAGATGTTCCAGCATTTATCCAACCAGGGCAAGCTGACGGATCTGTCGGTTTGGCTTTAGGTTATGGAAAGAAACTTTCTGGTAAAGTTGCAGAAACTGGAGTTAATGCTTATCCTCTATTTGATGGTGCTAACACCGTTGTTTCTAATGTGAAAATTGAAAAAGCAGGTGGTGATGAACATGAGTTTGCTGGAATGCAGTTCCAAAATACTTTGATGGGTCGTTACGAGATTGCTAAAGAAGTTCCTTTGGAAACTTTCTTGACTGTTCCTTTTGATGATGAACACCATGGTTGGAACAAGCCTTTGGAGTATCATACGATTAATGGTGCTTTACCTGCAAGAAAAATTGACCTTTGGGATGCATTTGATGATACAGATGGTCCACACTTCAACTTGTCAGTTGACCTTAACTCTTGTACAGGTTGTGGAGCATGTATTATTGCTTGCCAAGCTGAGAACAACGTTCCAGTTGTTGGAAAAGAAGAGGTAAGAATGTCTCGTGATATGTATTGGTTAAGAATTGACCGTTATTATTCTGCAGTTGAAAAGATCGAACCTACAGAACAGGAACAAAGAGGTCTTAATGTTCCTCAGGTATATGATATCTTGATTAAGGAGGCTGAAAATCCTGATGTTATCTTCCAACCAGTAATGTGTCAGCATTGTAACCACGCTCCTTGTGAGACTGTTTGTCCTGTTGCTGCAACATCACATGGTAAACAAGGTCAAAACCAAATGGCATATAACAGATGTATCGGTACAAGATATTGTGCGAACAACTGTCCATATAAAGTAAGAAGATTTAATTGGTTTACATATTCATTGAATGATAAGTTCGACTTCAATATGAATAATGATTTGGGTAGAATGGTACTTAATCCAGATGTTGTTGTAAGAACAAGAGGGGTTATGGAAAAATGTTCTATGTGTATCCAAAGTACTCAGAATGTTATTCTTGAAGCTAAGAAAGAAGGAAGACCTGTTGCTGATGGAGAATTCCAAACTGCTTGTTCACAAGCTTGTTCAACTGGAGCAATGAAGTTTGGAGATATGAATGATAAAAACTCTGAAGTTAGAAAGTTATACTCTAGCAATAGAAGATATTTATTATTAGAGGAAATCGGTACTAAGCCTAATGTTTTCTATCATACTAAGATTAGAAACAGAAAGGAGGTTAAAGAATCAAAAGAAAAAGAAGTTTAAATAATAATAAGCGAGAACACATGTCACATTACGAAGCCCCGATAAGGGAACCTTTAATTATTGGTCACAAAACCTACCACGATATTACGGAGGACATTGCAAGACCAATCGAGGAAAGAGCAGGAAAGCTATGGTGGATTTCATTCTATGCCGCATTGGCTCTTTTCATATACGGATTTGGATGTATAGCTTATACTATTGGAACCGGAATTGGAGCGTGGGGACTGAATAGAACCATTAACTGGGGATGGGATATTACCAACTTCGTTTGGTGGGTAGGTATCGGTCACGCCGGGACTCTTATTTCTGCGGTACTATTATTATTTAGACAAAGATGGAGAATGTCCGTTAACCGTTCTGCGGAGGCGATGACTATCTTTGCAGTTGTACAGGCAGCTATCTTCCCTGTTATTCACATGGGTAGAGTTTGGGTAGGATATTGGGTTTTCCCATTACCTAACCAATTTGGATCTCTTTGGACCAACTTTAACTCTCCACTACTTTGGGACGTATTTGCAATCTCTACTTATTTCTCAGTATCCACAGTTTTCTGGTTCATGGGACTTATCCCTGACTTTGCAATGATTAGAGATAGAGCAAAGACTCCTTGGACGAAAAGAATTTATACATTCCTTGCCTTTGGATGGGGTGGTAAAGCAAAACATTGGCAAAGATTCGAAGAACTTTCTTTGGTTCTTGCAGGTTTGGCTACACCACTTGTATTCTCGGTACACACAACCGTATCCTTTGACTTTGCTACTTCAGTAATTAAAGGATGGCACTCAACAATTTATCCTCCTTACTTCGTTGCTGGAGCAATATTCTCTGGATTTGCGATGGTACAGACACTATTGTTAGTTGCAAGAAAGGTTTGTCATTTGGAAGATTATATCACCATGTACCACATCGAGATTATGAATATCGTAATCATTGTAACGGGTGGTATGGTAACAGTAGCTTATTCATGTGAGTATTTTATCGCTTGGTATTCTGGAAGTAGATTCGAAGATTTCGCATATCTTACACCAGGAGCTGCAACTGGACCTTATTGGTGGGCATTCTGGTCATTGATTATCTGTAACCTTGTTGTGCCAGCGTTATTCTGGTTCAAGAAAGTAAGAACTAATATTATTGCAACATTTATCATTGCATTAATTATCAATATCGGGATGTGGTTTGAGAGATTTGATATTATTGTTATCAACTTATCAAGAGATTACTTACCTGGATCTTGGACAATGTTTAAGCCAACAATTATTGACGTTGGAGTATATTTAGGAACAATTGGTTTCTTCTCTGTACTATTCTTATTATATGCAAGAACATTCCCTGTAATTGCACAGGCTGAATTAAAGAGTATTTTGAAAATTTCCGGTGAAACTTATAAAGCAAAAGAAGGAGATGAGCACCACTAAAATAATATACGGAGTTTACGCCGACGATGATGAATTGATGACTGGCGTTAAAACTTTCATGGACAAAGGAATTAAGATTAACGAAGTCTATACGCCATTTCCGGTTCACGGGTTGGATAAAGCTTTGGGTCTTAGAAAAACTAGAATTTCGGATGCGGCATTTATTTATGCAGTATATGGAGTAACCATTGGATCATTAGTAACATGGTATGTTATGAATCATGATTGGCCTCAGAATATTGGTGGTAAGCCTGCATTCGATTGGGGACATAATATGCCAGCATTTGTTGTTCCAATGTTTGAATTAATGGTTTTCTGTGCAGCGCACATGATGTCATTGACTTTCTTAGTAAGAAATAAAATGTATCCTGGTGCAAAACCGCAGAATCCAGATCCTAGAACAACAGATGATAAGTTTATGATGGAGTTTGTACCAAGTGATGATAATGAGTTTAATGCAATTAAACAAATTTTGATTGATACAGGAGTTGAAGAAATTACAGTAAAAGATGCTTAAAATGAAAAAACATATTATAAAGCTTTCTGCTATTTTAGGTTTATCAGCAATTGTTTTTAACTCTTGTGGACCAAAAGATAATGCGCCGTTAGTATATTTTCCAGACATGTATTTCCCAGTGGCTTATGATCCTTTGATGAAAGCAGAAGATGCTTACTCTGATCATGAGAATGAGATTCCAGCATTCGTTAAGAATTTTGGTGCAACGGGTCTTACTCCTGTGGATGGAACGGTAGCTAGAAATAAAGATGGGGTTGTTGATGCTAATTCTTCAAAAACTTTAACAGCTGAAGAATATAACGCAGGATATGATGCTTCAAAATTGGTAACTGCTTCTCCTTTGAATCCAGCTAATGCTAAAAAGGATTTGGAGAGAGGAAAGGCATTATATGATAAAACTTGTGCGGCTTGTCACGGTGCGACTGGTGATGGGCAAGGAAGTATTGTTCAGTCTGGTGCTTTTTCAGGTGTTCCAAAGTATAGTGACCGTGAGATTACAGTAGGATCTGTACATTATGTACTTTCTTATGGTAGAAACTCAATGGGTTCTTATGCGGGGCAGCTTAATGCAGGTGACAGATGGAGAGTTGCAATGTACGTAATGGATGCTTTTAAAGGAAGTGTTCCAGCTGCTGCCACTACTGATGCGGCTGCTGCTACGGCAACTCCTGCTAAAACAGATTCTACTGCAACCAAATAAATTTTTAAGATTAAAAAGATGAATGTTTTTCTTCCAAAATTAAAGTTAGTTTCTATCATACTTCTTGTTGCAGGATTGGTATTTTTTGCAGCAGGTTATTTTATCAATCACGGTATTGATGATGCAAAAGTAGAGCAAGTGATGAGCACTGTTCATCCTCCTGGTCAGAAGCATGCGCCTTCTCATTCGAGTGAGATGCACGGCCCACAAGATCATGGAGCACACTTAGAGCATGCAAAGCATCAAATTCATAACAGTCCATTAGCTTCTATTCATTTAGTAGCGGTCTTTTTCTTCGGAGTAAGTTGTGCTGTTTTATTTTTCTATTGTATTCAACATGCTGCACATGCTGGTTGGTCCATTATTGTGACCAGAGTTATGGAAGCTATTGCTAGTTATATTCCTTGGGGTGGTGCAATTCTTATCATTCTTATGGTTCTTAATGTTACTCACAATGGACACTTATTTCATTGGATGGATCCAGAATTGACAGATCCTAATTCTGAGCATTTTGATTCAATATTATTTGGTAAAAAGAAATTCTTGAATATCCCTTTCTACGCAATTAGAACTGTTATCTATGTAGTAGGTGCATCTTTCTTTGCTTGGAAGCTTCGTGCTCAATCTAAGAAAGTTGATGAAACTAGAAACGCTAGAGATTATCAAATGTTGTACAGATGGGCTGTAGGTTATATTGCATTTTTTGGATTTGCTTCTGCAGCTTGGGCTTGGGATTGGTTGATGTCTATTGACCCTCACTGGTACTCTACAATGTATATTTGGTATTCGATGGTGAGTTGCTTATCAAGTGGTATTGCGGTAATCATTATTTTTAGCGTTTATCTTAAAAAGAATGGTTTCTTACCACAGTTTAATGATAACCACTTACACGATTTAGGTAAGTTCCTATTTGCTACAAGTATGCTTTGGACATATACATGGTTTGCGCAGTTTATGTTATATTGGTATGCTAACGTTCCAGAAGAGGTTAATTACTTCTTTGGTAGATTCGAGTACTACTCTGCAACTTTCCTACCGATGTTGATCATCAACTTCTTGATTCCTTTATTGGTGATGGTAAGTTCTAGCATTAAGAGAAATTATTATGTTGTTACAACAATGGCGTTCATCGTAGTTGCAGGACACATTTTAGATTACTTCAATATGGTGATGCCAGGAACTGTTGGTCCTTATTGGATGAGCGCTGATGTATTCTTAACAGTTATTGGTTCGGTATTATTTGTAATGGGATTGTTTATCTTTGTTACAATGACAACAATGTCAAAATTGAAGCTTATTCCTGAAGGAAACCCATTTGTTCACGAATCGAAAATCTTCGAATACCCATTCTAAGATATTATAAGTGACAGAATGAAATATAGATAATCCCAAACACTTTGTTTGGGATTTTTTGTTGGGTATGATTTAGTTTAAATTCCTATTTGCAAAAAAAAAGATTTTTTTGTACTACGGATTTTCTTTAGCTACTTTTTCATGATAGGGAAGATACATTGGAAGCGCCGCAGAACCATACCAAGGAAGGATTTCGTACTCAAAGATTCCTTGTTTGACAGTAGGGTCTTGTTCAATTAACAATTTGACTGCATCAGAATTAGTCTCACTAAGGATAAACAGTCCTCTGTACTGTAGCGAATTTTTAGATAGAGGACCAGCCACAACTAATTTTCCTTCTTTGCTCATTTTCTCCATGTTGGAGAAATGACCTTTGAAGAGTTGGGCTCTTTCTGTTT
This sequence comes from Chryseobacterium sp. CG10_8, assembly GCF_058117085.1. Taxonomy (NCBI): domain Bacteria; kingdom Pseudomonadati; phylum Bacteroidota; class Flavobacteriia; order Flavobacteriales; family Weeksellaceae; genus Chryseobacterium; species Chryseobacterium sp. CG10_8. The sequence goes on from NZ_JBYVEB010000028.1 coordinate 25,371, forward strand.
TATCAGTTATTTTGGAGTCGTTAGGACCGGTTTTCAGAATGACTAAACTATAATTTTTCATTCCGTACTTATCCGCACCAAGAGAGTCTGCAAGCTTTTGATCAAATTGAGTTAGCGGTGTCTCTATTTCGTTTCCATTTTTGCCATTTTCTCCAGGCTTCCCATCTTGTCCATCAGTTCCTCTTGTGATGACACAAGATTGCGCTAAAACAGCCAGAGCTAATCCGTAAATAATCTTTTTCATTCTTTTAATTTTGAATTCTTAAAAATTCTTTTGCTAACTCTATCATTTTCGGGTCACCGGTATATTTTCCTTTTTCGTCTGATAGTTTGACGGTAGGAATCCAATCTCCATTTTGAGCTTGTACACCAATTAACTTCATCACAATATTCATTGGTTTGAGACCAACGTCATTGGTAAGATTGGTTCCAATACCAAATGATACCCCAATTTTTCCTTTACAATAGTCTGCTATTTCTTCAACTTTGGTCAAATTCAATCCATCAGAAAAAATGATGTATTTAAATAATGGATTTATTCCATTGTCCAAATAATGTTTTATCGTTTTGTCGGCGAATTCCAACGGATCTCCGCTGTCATGTCTTACCCCATCAAATAGCTTCGTAAATTTTTTATCGAATTGTCTAAAAAACACATCGGTCGTGAAAGTATCAGATAAGGCAACTCCCAAATCACCACGATAGACATCCACCCAATGTTCTAACGCGATTTCGTTTGCCATCTTGAAGCCGTATTCGGCAGCGTGAAACATGAACCACTCATGTGCGTGCGTTCCGATGGGTTTTACTCCGTATTTCATGGCAAAGTGTACATTGGAGGAACCAATGAATTTGGTATTGTGTTCGTTCATCAATGTTTCTACAACGATATTTTGTACCGAGTAAGAATGTCTTCTTCTTGTCCCAAATTCTGCGAAAGTAACACCTAATTGGTTAAGATGTTTTGCTTTTTCGATGGTGTTTTCGATAACAACTTCATTGGAGTTTCTTTCCATTTTGTTCATCTCGTAATGCAACTCCGAAATCAATGCCAGAAGAGGAACCTCCCAAAGAATTGTTCTGTACCAAAGTCCTTCTACTGTAACTTTCAGTTCTTCTTCGGTTTGTACAATTTTGACTTCGGTCGGGTCATATCGATAACCTTCTAAAAAATCCAAATATGGTAAATCAATGTAGGGACAAGTTTTTTTGAGGAAATCTTTTTCTTGTTTGGTGAGTTTGATTTCCGCCATTGTGTTTACTGCTTCTTGAAGAGTTTCAGCAAACCCATTTGGGAAAAAATGTTTTCCCCGATTAATGAATTCGTATTTTACAATTTGACTTGGAAAAAGTTTGACCACTGCATTTTGCATCGTGATTTTATAGAAGTCATTGTCGAGTATAGATTTAAGACGGATTTTAGTCATTCCTTATTTTTAAGTAAAAGTAAAAAAAATCGCCTTATTAAAGACGATTTTGATTATTGGATTGTAGATTGAATCGAAAAGTATTTATCTACCAAGATAAGCACTGTACATCCAGACTTCTTTTTCTTGTTCGGTAATGTATCCACTCATCAAAGAATTAGTTCCCTCATCATCTGCTTTGTCAGTAATGTCCAGTAATTCTCTTTGCAAATCAATGACAACTTTTAAAGAAGTTAAAATATTTTCCACGCACTTAGTTCCATCGCTTACTTCTTTGCTTTCTTTGATGGTTGATGCCTTGAGATAATCCGAATAATTATGCGCCGGTGTAGCTCCTAAAGTCAAAATACGTTCTGCTATTTCATCTATTTTCAGAACCAAACCATTGTACAACTCTTCGAACTTTGGATGAAGTGTGAAGAATTGGTCACCTTTGATGTTCCAATGTGCACCTCTGGTATTTTGATAAAAAACAGAATAGTTAGCGAGTAAAGTATTCAGTTTTTCTGAAATTTTTTTGCTGTCGGCTTCTTTTAGCCCGATATGATTAGCATTTTTCATAGCGAATATTTTGTGCAAAATTATTCAAAAATGAAAGACTCCGATCAACGAAGCTTATTGAGTTTGTCTATATCACGTATTTTTCTGATAAGATTCATTTTTTTGAGTTTAGCTTTTTTGTCTCTATGATGTTTTTAAAAGAGAAGCAAGATTTTTATACTCAGGATTATTAGGCTCCAACTTCAGTGCTTTCTGTAGGTAAGGTATGGCAGATTTATTGTCTTTATTTTGATAATAGTAGACCGCAAGATTATATAGAATTCTACTGTTACTTGGTTCATAGGCTGAGGCTTGCTTGAGGTCAGCAACCGCAGCTGTTGTATTTTTGAGTTCAAAATTCAGTAAACCTCTTAGGTAATAAGCTTGACCTGACTTAGGCTCTAATTTTATCCAATCATTAAGCGTTTTAAGCGCTTCGGTTGTATTTCCTGTCATGCTATAGCTCGATGCCAAATTAGAATATGCTGGGAAAAGCAATTTATCAGCTTTAATGGCTTTTTTGTATTGAGATATGGCTTTGTCCACTTCATTGTTTTGCAAATAATAGTCTCCTAATTGGATTTTTCCGGTTGAAAAGTCAGCGTTGGCCAAAATCATTTTTAACTGTTCTTCTCTTGCTCTGCTCAGATGGTCTGCATTGATTTCGCTCAAATTTTCTGGGCTAACTCCTCTAAGAAGTTGAACGGCGGCAATTCTTACGGATTTCACAGAGTCATTGATAAATCGAGATGCGACAGAGAGACGTTCTTGCTCAGGTAGACTTTCAAGTTTTTCTAAAGCGTTGAAACGTACAATAGGGGAGGCGTCTTCCAAGCTTTCGATTATAGAGGCAAAGTCTCCTTGCTGGGTGAGTTGTAAGTTATATATTGCCGTTGCACGTGCAATTGCTGGGAAATTGGAGTCGCTTATGAATTTCAGAACGATAGCTCGTTCTGTGTCGGAAAGAACAGATTTGGTGCTCAGTAATAAAGCATCCGAAAAATGCGTTGGACGTTTGTTGCCATACCATTGTGTAATTTGATTTGCAGCCCATTGATTTGACTGATCTTTGTGACATTCGGTACAAGCGTTAGGTGTATTGTAAACTACACTTTGATCTGGTCTGGGAACCCTGAAGCTATGGTCCCTCCTAAAATCATTCCCCATATAGAATCTTCCAGTCATGTGACAGTTGACGCACTGCGCAGATTCGGTGCCTTGCTCATGATAGTGGTGCGAAGGAGAATCATATGAAGGTTTGTGACATTGGAGACACAAATCGTTTCCTTGTTTTTTGAGTTTTAAAGAATGGGTATTGTGACAATCCGAGCATTTGACATCATTGTGGTACATTTTACTTTGTAGAAAAGAACCAGTAACATAATCTTCATCTTTGATCTGACCGTCTGGATAGTAGAAATCGGGAGAAATGACCTGTAAAATAAATTGGTTGTCGTAAGCTTCGTTGGGTTCTATAACTTCTGTGAGTTTTGTTCTTCGCGAATGGCAAGGAGCACACATATTAATTTGGTCAGTTTGAGTGGTCCCTTCTTTTATGAAGGCGTGCTCTCCTTCTTTTGCATCTTTGTTATTCTGTGCCCAAAAGATATGTCGTTCACCAGCGCCGTGACAACTTTCGCAACTCACGTTAATTGATGAGTATGTTGTATTGAATTTATCCGTTTCGGGGTCATAATTCTTTTTTAAGTTCGTAGAATGACATTCGGCGCACATGGTGTTCCAGTTTTGTGCACTTTCGGTCCAGTGCAACCAATCATGAACATCTATTTTGTCACCCACATATTGATGAAACCATTTTTTGTCTAAGGTATTCCATGTTACTCTGAGGACTTGCTTTTTTCCATCGGGGAAATCAACTAGATATTGTTGAAGGGGAGTGACGCCAAAGGTGTAACTTATTTTGTAATCTTTGACGGTGCCATCAATTTCTTTGATGTTGACCCAATAATCATTATTCTTTTTGGTAAAGGAATAAGAAACGCCGTCCAAAACGGTTTTTTGGTTTTCAAAATTTCCAAGAACAGTTTGCTGGTTGGCGATTTGCATCGCTAGATCGTGATGAGAGCCTTTCCATGTATCGTAGTCACCTTTATGACATTCGATACAACTTTTATCGCCTACAAAACCATCTTCATGCTTCAAAGGCATGGCTGAAATTGCTTCGTAGGTATTACTATTTCCGTTACAACTAGTAAGTGCAGCGGTGAAAATTGTGATTAAGGCTAGGAGGTTGGTTAATGTTTTTATTTTATGCATACAGCTAAATTAATGAAAAGTTTTTATTTGACTTTATGTACTTATATGATTAATATCTTTTGTACAATTTTACAAGATTGATGTTGCGGATCATAATCCAAAGCTTTTTTCAAAAAGTTAGTGTAACTACTTGTCAATTAAAAAAATATTCTTACTTTTGCACCTCAAAATAAAAAGGAATTAAATGCCTACTATTCAACAATTAGTAAGAAAAGGAAGAGCCACGCTTGCCAAGAAGAGCAAATCGGCTGCTCTTGATTCTTGTCCACAAAGACGAGGAGTATGTACGAGAGTATATACTACCACTCCTAAGAAACCTAACTCTGCACTTAGAAAAGTTGCAAGGGTAAGACTTTCTAACGGAAAAGAAGTCAACGCTTATATCCCGGGCGAAGGACATAATCTTCAAGAGCACTCGATAGTATTGGTGCGAGGAGGAAGGGTGAAAGACCTACCGGGAGTACGTTACCACATCGTGAGAGGTGCGTTAGACACAGCTGGAGTTAATGGAAGACTTCAAAGAAGATCTAAGTACGGAGCTAAGAGACCAAAAGCGAAAAAGTAATCATTAAATTTTAAGGTACAAGACAATGAGAAAAACAAAAGCGAAAAAAAGACCGTTGTTACCGGATCCAAAATTTAATGATCAATTGGTAACAAGATTCGTAAACAACTTGATGCTTGACGGAAAAAAATCTATTGCGTTCAAAATTTTTTATGATGCATTAGAAATCGTTGAAAACAAAAAAGGAGATGTTGAAAAAACTTCTCTTGAAATCTGGAAAGATGCATTGACTAACGTTATGCCTCACGTAGAAGTAAGATCAAGAAGAATTGGTGGTGCTAACTTCCAAATCCCAATGCCAATCAGAGCTGACAGAAAAATTTCTATGGCAATGAAGTGGTTGATCAAATATGCAAAAGCAAGAAATGACAAGTCTATGGCATTGAAACTTTCTGCAGAGATTTTAGCTGCTTCTAGAGAAGAAGGAGCTGCTTTCAAGAAGAAGACAGATACTCACAAAATGGCGGAAGCTAACAAGGCTTTCTCACACTTTAGATTCTAATAATAATGGGAAGAGATCTTAATTATACACGTAACATTGGTATTGCTGCTCACATTGACGCAGGAAAGACTACCACTACAGAAAGGATATTGTTCTACACTGGTAAGACCCACAAAATTGGTGAGGTACACGAAGGTGCTGCAACAATGGACTGGATGGAGCAGGAAGCAGAAAGAGGTATTACCATTACTTCTGCTGCAACAACTTGTACATGGAACTTTCCAACAGATCAAGGAAAACCTTTAGCTGATACCAAAGGATATCACTTCAATATTATTGATACACCGGGACACGTTGACTTTACAGTAGAGGTTAACAGATCGTTAAGAGTACTTGATGGTCTAGTATTCCTTTTCTCTGCAGTTGATGGTGTTGAGCCTCAGTCTGAAACTAACTGGAGACTTGCGGACAACTATAAAGTTGCTCGTATGGGATTCGTTAACAAAATGGACAGACAAGGGGCAGACTTCCTTAATGTTTGTAAGCAAGTTAAAGAAATGTTGGGGTCTAACGCAGTTCCAATTGTATTACCAATTGGTGCAGAAGAAGACTTCAAAGGAGTAGTTGATTTGATTAAAAACAGAGCTATCGTATGGGATGAAGCTGGTCAAGGTGCAACTTTTGACGTAGTGCCGATTCCAGAAGATATGAAAGCTGAAGTATTGGAATACAGAGAGAAATTGGTAGAAGCTGTAGCTGATTATGATGAAACTTTGATGGAGAAATTCTTCGAAGATCCAGATTCAATTACTGAAGAAGAAATCAACGAAGCTTTGAGAAAAGCAACTATTGATCTTTCTATCATTCCTATGACTTGTGGTTCTTCATTCAAAAACAAAGGAGTTCAGTTTATGTTGGATGCAGTATGTAAATACCTTCCTTCTCCTTTGGATAAGGATAACATCACAGGTACTAATCCAGATACTGACGAAGAAATCGAAAGAAAACCAAGCGTTAACGATCCTTTCTCTGCATTAGCTTTCAAAATTGCTACCGATCCTTTCGTAGGAAGATTAGCATTTTTTAGAGCTTATTCAGGAAGACTTGATGCAGGTTCTTACGTTTTGAACACAAGATCTGGAAACAAAGAAAGAATTTCTAGAATTTATCAGATGCACGCTAATAAGCAAAATCCTGTAGAATTTATTGAAGCAGGAGATATTGGTGCAGCTGTTGGATTTAAAGATATCAAAACAGGAGATACCCTATCTGACGAGAAAAATCCAATCGTTCTAGAATCGATGATTTTCCCAGATCCAGTAATCGGTATCGCTGTTGAACCTAAAACTAAAGCGGATCAAGATAAAATGGGTAACGCTTTGGCTAAATTAGCTGAAGAGGATCCAACTTTCCAAGTAAAGACTGACGAGGCTTCTGGTCAGACTATTATCTCAGGAATGGGAGAGTTACACTTGGATATCATCGTTGACCGTATGAGAAGAGAGTTCAAGGTAGAAGTTAACCAAGGACAACCTCAAGTAGAGTACAAAGAAGCTCTTACACAAAAAGCGAACCACAGAGAAGTTTACAAAAAGCAATCTGGAGGTCGTGGTAAGTTTGCGGATATCGTATTCGAAATTGGTCCAGCGGATGAAGGTAAAGTAGGTCTTGAGTTCATCAACGAAATCAAAGGTGGTAACATTCCAAAAGAATTTATCCCTTCAGTTGAAAAAGGATTCAAGTCTGCAATGAAGAATGGTCCTTTAGCAGGATTTGAAGTTGAAGCAATGAAAGTTACTTTGAAGGATGGATCTTTCCACGCAGTTGACTCCGATCAATTGTCTTTCGAATTAGCTGCTATCATGGGATTCAAAGAATCTGGAAGAGCTGCTAAAGCTGTAATCATGGAACCTATTATGAAGCTTGAAGTGGTAACTCCAGAAGAATACATGGGAGATATCGTAGGAGACCTTAACAGAAGAAGAGGTACCGTTAACGGTATGGATGACAGAAATAACGCTAAAGTTATCAAAGCATTCGTTCCACTTTCTGAAATGTTTGGTTATGTAACTTCGCTTAGAACATTATCTTCTGGTAGAGCAACATCTTCTATGGAGTTCGAGAAATACGAGCCAGCTCCACAGAATATCGCTGAAGAGGTAATCGCAAAAGCTAAAGGTTAATCTTTAAATTGAATTAAAATGTCACAAAGAATCAGAATAAAATTAAAGTCTTACGATTACAATTTGGTAGATAAGTCTGCTGAGAAGATCGTAAAAACAGTAAAAGCGACAGGTGCTGTAGTTAACGGACCAATTCCTTTGCCTACTCACAAAAGAATCTTTACTGTACTTCGTTCTCCGCACGTTAACAAGAAGGCAAGAGAGCAATTCCAACTTTCTGCTCATAAGAGATTGATGGATATCTACTCTTCATCTTCTAAAACTGTGGATGCTTTAATGAAACTTGAATTACCAAGTGGAGTTGACGTAGAAATCAAAGTGTGATTTTAGCATTTGGCTTATCGCTATTAGCTATTTGCCAAAAGCCAAAGACTACTTTGCTATGATATTAATCCGTTCTCGAAAGAGAGCGGATTTTTTCTATGTTATTGTGAAAAGAGAGGTACAAACGACGTGACAATCTTTAGGTATTTTTTTTCATTTAACATAATAAATTAAGTTACATTTTATTAATATAAAAGTTGCATAGCTTTAGTTTTAGTTTAGCTGTACTAATTTTT